>CACLGW010000001.1 GCA_902606525.1 uncultured Bacteroidota bacterium
TAATTTAAAAGAAGTTTTTGTTTTAGGTCATTCAATGGGAGGTAAGACACTTATGCATTTTGCATGTAATTACCCTAAATTTATAAAAGCTTTTATTGTAGCAGATATTGCTCCTAAATCATATAAACCAAGTCATCAAAATATTCTAAATGGCTTGTCAAATTTAGATTTCAGCAAAATAACAACTCGATTATCGGCAGATCAAGAATTAGCTAAATACGTCCAGGATTCAATTACACGTCAATTTTTATTAAAAAATCTTTATTGGGCATCTCCTGGGAAGTTTAAACTACGAATCAACTTAAATGTATTGAAAGATAAAAGTGAAGTAATAGCTGAGGGGCTTATGTCTAATTTAAGTTCTACTCATAAATGCTTATTTATTAAAGGAGGAGATTCAGATTATATTTTAGACAGTGATGAGTCTTTAATAAAGTACCATTTTCCCAATGCTGAGCAAATATTAATCCCAGGAGTTGGACACTGGCTTCATTCTGAAAATCCTAAACAATTTTTTGAGATTATATCTAATTGGTTAGGTAAACACAATTAATTTTTAACAACTTATAGAAAATTGTGATATTTCATAAAAATTAATGTTCTCCAGTCTACTTATTATATTTTTGAAAACTAATTAAACCCTATGAAAGCTATTATTAGGAAAGCAAAAAAAGTTGATAGTGGTTCTATATTTAAATTAATTAAGGAGTTAGCACTTTATGAAAAAGAACCCGAGAGTGTCATTTTAAGCTTATCAGATATCGAGAGGCATGGTTTTGGCTCTCAACCTTTATTTCAGTGTATTGTAGCTGAGTTTAAGAATGAAGTTGTTGGAATGGCTTTATATTATCCGAGATATTCGACATGGAAAGGGCCTACATTTCATTTGGAGGATTTAATCGTTTCAGAAAAATTAAAAGGAAAAGGAATAGGGACTCAACTCTATGCCGAATTTATAAAACAATCATATGAAGCTGGAGTTGAGCGAATAGAGTGGAATGTTCTTGACTGGAATATGACTGCAGTTAATTTTTATAAAAATAGTGGTGCAAATGTTCTTAAAGATTGGTTAAGTGTACAAATGCATCGTCCAGCAATGGAAAAATTTTTAGATTCTTTAAACAAATGAAAGTGTTCAAATTTGGTGGTGCCTCTGTTAAAGATGCAGAGGGAGTTAGAAATTTAGTAAATATATTCAAAGCTGTAAAAGATCAAGATACACTCATAGTTGTCTCTGCGATGGGGAAGACGACAAATGCATTAGAGAAAATAATAGAAGTATATTTTAAAAATAAAAAAGATACTTCGTTAGGTATTTCATTGCTCAAGGAGTTTCATCTTGAAATAATAAAAAATCTTTTTCAGGGTAAAAATATAGATTGTGAAACTGAATTAAATAAACTTTTTAAAGAATTGCAGGAGTTTTTGAAATCGAATAAATCTCCTGATTATAGCTTTGTTTATGATCAAGTTGTTAGTTTCGGTGAACTTTTATCAACAATAATCATCCATCATTTTATGAAGTTTAAGAAAATTGATAGTTTTTGGTTAGATGCTCGTAAATGCATTAAAACAGATGATTATTATCGTTCTGCAGATTTAAATTGGGAGTTTACACAAAAAAATATTCTTGAACAGGTCGAAAAACGTTCTTTGATAATTACCCAAGGTTTTATTGGGAGTAACTCAAACCACTTTACTACTACATTGGGTAGAGAGGGCTCTGATTATAGTGCTGCGATTTTTGCCTATGCCCTAAACGCCGAATCAGTTACTATATGGAAAGATGTTCCTGGGGTTCTTAACAGTGATCCACGTTATTTCCAGAATACAAAATTACTTAATCAAATATCATATAGAGAAGCTATTGAGCTCGCTTTTTATGGAGCATCAGTAATTCACCCTAAAACAATTCAACCATTACAGCAAAAAGAAATACCCCTCTATGTTAAGTCCTTCGAAAATCCAAAAGGAAAAGGGACATTAGTTTCAAAGGAGAAAAAATTAGAACCTAATATTCCTTGTTACATAGTGAAAATGGATCAAGTATTATTAAGACTTTCATCAATTGACTTTTCTTTTATTGTTGAAGAAAACATTAGTTATATTTTTGGATTATTACATGAATATCAGATGCCCGTTGAGTTAATTCAGAACTCTGCAATTAGTTTTTCAGTTTGCTTGAATAATAAGTATAAAAGGTTAGAAGAGCTTGTATTAGTTTTACGATCTCGCTTTAATGTTCATATCACCAAAAATGTAGACTTATATACAATTCGACATTTTGATCATACAGCTTCTCAATTCATTAGAAAAATCGGGAAACCAATTTTATTAGAACAGCGAACTCAAGAAACCGCACAGTTTATTATTTAATTAATTATTTTGATCTTATCTAAGATTGTTTGAGCCAGCTTGATATGGCTTTCATATGTCCATCCCCCAACATGTGGGCTAAGAAGAACTTTTTTAGAATTAAGTAAATAAGTTAGTGCTTGGTTAGATTTAGGGGAATTGAAAATGGAATAAAAAGAGTTTGACTCGTATTCTAATACATCTAATCCTGCACCAATTATTTTACCAGAATTTAATGCATTTACTAAGTCATCGGTAACTACTATTTTCCCACGTGCAGTGTTAATTAACCAAAAAGAATGTTTCATTTCATCGATAAACTTCTTATTTATCATACCTAAAGTCCTATTTGTCTCAGGAATATGTAAACTCAAAATCTGAGCTTTTTTCTGAATCTCTTCTAAAGTAACTTGCCTGGCAGATTCATCACCTAAATTGGATTTAATGTCGTAAAAAATAATATTAAGATTATTAAATCCTTTTAGTTTTTTAGCAAAACTTTTTCCTGTATTTCCGTAACCAATTATTCCAACCGTTTTACCTTCTAATTCCCATCCTCTGTGTTCGTTTCTTAACCAAGAACCCCCCTTTGATGCTTTCATGTCCTAAGCGAAGTTTATTCATCAGGGAGAGTAACATACCCAGGGTGTGTTCTCCAACAGCATTTCGGTTTCCTTCTGGTGTAGTTATTAATTGGATATTTTTAGAAATAGCATAATCAGTATCGATATTTTCAAGGCCAGAACCCACTCGAGCAATAAATTTTAATTGCTTTGCTGAGTCTAAAAACTTTTTATCTATCGCGAAACGACTTCTAATTATTATTCCTTTGAATTTATAAAGTATAGGTAACAGCTTATTTAAAGGAGTGTCGTAGGCAAGAACGTTTTCATATCCTAATTTTTCCAAGCCTTCTAAAAGAAGAGGATGATTCTCGTCTAAATGAAGAATCTTTGCAATATTCATCAAAAGCCTAAAATAATTTTTGCTAAGTAAAAGAAAAGAAAGATTCCAAAAATATCATTTGCAGTAGTTATAAATGGTCCTGTTGCAATAGCAGGGTCAATTCCTCGCTTATTCAAAACTATAGGAACAAAAGTTCCTACTAATGCAGCTACTACGATGACCAACATCATTGATCCTGCAATTGTTGCGCTGACTAAAAAAGTTTGATTTACAAATTGACCAAATATTAAAATGACTAAAGCCAGTGAAAGGCCATTTATTAAACTAAGTCCAATTTCTTTGAATAAACGATTGTAAATAGGACCTTTAACAATATCATTTGCAATACCTTGAACAATAATAGCTGAGGACTGAACCCCAACATTTCCTGCCATAGCAGCAATAAGTGGAGTATAGAAAAATAAATTTCGTAGTTTGGGTTCTTCCATTATTGACTCGAAGTCTTGAAGAATAAATACGCTACCTAATCCTCCTAACAATCCTAAAAATAGCCAAGGTAGGCGTGCTTTTACTAAATCAAATATATTATCATCAGCTTCGACATCTGCTGAAATACCAGCTGCTAATTGATAATCTTTTTCTGCTTCTTCTTTAATTACATCTACAATATCATCAATAGTAATACGACCTAAAAGTTCTCTTTTACTATTTATAACTGGGATAGCCTCTAAGTCATATTTGGACATGATTTTAGCAACTTCTTCACTTTCTTGATTAACAGTTACGTAATCTACATTTGGAATGAAAATATCTTTTACTTTAGCTCGAGAGTTAGCTGTAATTAAATCCTTTAGGGAAAGACGTCCTTTCAAACAATTTTTATTATCAACGACATAAATAGAGTGAACTCTAGTAACATTTTCTGCTTGTGCCCGCATTTCATTTAGACATTTTAGGACACTTAAATCCTCTTGGACTTTTACTAGTTCCTTTGCCATAAGACTTCCAGCTGTATTTTCTTCATAACGTAATAAGTCTCGAATATCATTCAGATGTTCATCATCATCAATTTGTGACATGACTTTTTCCTTCCTTTCTTCAGGAAGCTCAAGAATAATATCAGCAGCATCGTCTGTATCTAGCTCCAATACTTCTTTAGCAATTTCTTTTGCAGAAAGTTTTTGAAGTATACCTTCTCGAATGTCAGGATCAACTTCAGCTAATGCATCAGCAGTTTTTTCACTGCCCAGTAATTTTATTAAGTAGATTGCATCATTAATGGAAACAGATTCAATAATCTCGCCTAAATCAGCATAGTGAATTGGCTTGAGTTTCCTTTTCAGCCTTGTTTTATCTTTTTGACCAATGAGTTTTTTAACCTCATTTAAAAAAAGCGAATCAATTTGAAATGTTGCCATTGCTGATGCTTTTTGTGAGTTTTATAAAGTCACTACCCAGAAGCATCTCTGGGCGTAGGTCAAAGATAGTATCTTCTGTTAACTTTTTAGGGATATTGATGACTTTTAAACTATTACGAATCGTTTTTCGCCTTTGTTGAAAGGTTAACTTAACAATTTGAAAAAGAAGTTTTTCGTCGCATTCCAAATTAAAATTTTCCAAACGAACTAATCGAATTACTGCAGAATCTACTTTAGGGGGAGGTTTAAAAACACCCGGAGAAACTTCAAAAAGGAAATCAGTTTGATAAAATAATTGTGTTAATACCGATAAGATTCCATATTTTTTAGATCCTGGAAGTTCACAAATTCGTTCTGCTACTTCTTTTTGGAACATACCAGAAAAAAAGGGAATTTGAGCTCTATATTCTATAGTTTTAAAGATAATTTGAGTAGAAATATTGTATGGAAAATTTCCGATAATAGAGAACGATTTCTTTCCAAATACTTTTTTTAAATCAAGCTTTAAAAAATCGCCTTCTATCACATTGTTCTCAAGTTTTACATATTTTTTTTTAAGATAGTTTACAGATTCACTATCAATTTCGATTAATCTTAAATCATGGGTTTTAGCGATTAGGAACTGAGTTAAAACCCCCATACCAGGACCAATTTCCAAAACTTTTTTACAGTTATTATAATCTAGAGTCTCAGCAATTCGACGCGCAATATTCAAATCCATTAAAAAATGTTGACCTAAATTTTTTTTAGCACGAATATATTTCATGACTGCTCTTTTATTAACTCCAGTTCAGTTTTAAAGAATAAAATACTACTTCCGAATTTTTTATTTCCTTCTTCTTGTAAGAGCTTAGCATCATTTTTTAAATAAGCATCTAAAACATTTTTACTTTGACAAAAATATTGAAAAGCATAACTTAATCCTCCTCGGTCCTGTTCACTTATAACTTTAAAAATTTTAGCCTTTCTAAATTTTTGGGTAGCTAACGTGTCCGGCAAATGCTCTTGCTTCACCCACTCTAACCATTCTTTTTCTATTAATGGCTCTAAATGATTAGTAACATTATAAATGATCATCTAAATTGATTTGGTCAAACCCAGTATATGGGACTAAAGCTTTTGGAATTTTAATGCCTTTTGAACCCTGATAATTCTCAAGAAGACCTGCTAAAACCCTTGGAAGAGCTAATGAACTTCCATTTAAGGTATGTAAACTTTGTTTTTTACCATTGGAATCTTTGTATCTCAATCGTAATCTCTCGGCTTGAAAACTATTAAAAGTAGAAACAGAGCTGATTTCAAGCCAACGTTCTTGAGCGGAGGAGAAAATTTCAAAATCATAAGTTAAAGCAGAGGTGAAGCCTAAATCTCCAGCACAAAGTTTTAAAATTCGATATGGAAGTTCTAATTCATTGAGTATTGATTTCACATGATCTATCATCTGATCAAGAGCATTCATTGCTTTTTCAGGCTCCTCAATTCTAACAATCTCTACTTTATCAAATTGATGTAGCCGATTAAGTCCTCTAACATGAGCCCCATAACTTCCAGCTTCTCTTCTAAAACAGGGAGTATACCCAGTCAAAGCAATAGGAAGTTCTGAAATATCAAGTAAACAATTTCGATATAAATTTGTTATAGGTACTTCTGCTGTTGGAATCAAATATAAGTTTTCATTTTGGATATGATACATTTGACTTTCTTTATCCGGTAGTTGACCAGTGCTAAATCCAGAATCTTCATTTACAAGATGTGGTACTTGTACTTCTTTATAACCTGCAGCTGTGTTTTTATCTAAAAAATAATTTATTAAACCTCTTTGTAGTTTAGCTCCTTTACCCTTATATACTGGGAATCCTGCCCCTGTAATTTTATTTCCTAATTCAAAATCAATTAAATCATATTTTCTTGCTAATTCCCAATGTGGCAATCCATTTCCTGGAGCATTAGGAATATTATCTACCCTAAAAATCACTTCATTATCTTCTTCAGAACTTCCTTTAGGTACGATTTCATGCGGTACATTTGGAACTTGAGTTCTCAATTCAAATAAATGTGAAGTAATATTTTGAAGTTGTTCTTGAAGAATTTTGGTTTTTGCTTTTAAAGTAATAGTTTTTTCTTTTAGTGTATCTGCTTCTTTAGCTTTTCCAGATTTAAAGAGAACCCCAATCTTTTTAGCTATTTCGTTTGATTCTGCTAAAAGCATATCCAATTTTGCTTGTTTAGTTCTCCTGTTTTTATCTAGATTAATGATTTGATCAATAATTTTTGGGGTCTTGAACCCCCTTTTTTCAAGTCCTTTGAGAAGAACTTCTTTATTTTCTCTTATGTATTGCAATGCAAGCATGGAATGTCCTTTTTACAAAAATAAAGTAATTTTATTTCTACTTCATTTCTGCTAAGGTTCTTTTGCAAATTCCCTCATCTTTTATAAGCTGAATTTTTAAGGCTTCTAAGGAACCGAATTTTTTCTCTTCTCTAATTTTCTTCAAAGGGTTGACTTTTAAATTTTGACCATAAATATTTTGAGTAAAATTAAAAATATGTATTTCCAATCTTTGATTTATACCGTTGATTGTTGGACGATTTCCAATATTCATCATGCCAGAAAATTCTTTTTCTTGTAGATAAACCTTAACCAGATAAACACCGCGAGAAGGGATTAACTTATAGGTTTCTTCTATTTCTATATTAGCTGTTGGGAAAGATAATGTTCTTCCTAGTCCATCCCCTTCTATTACTTTTCCATTTAGTTCGTAAAGACGGCCTAAAAATTGACATACTTGTTTAAACTTACTTGCTTTTATAGCACTACGAATTTTTGTAGAACTTACTGTAATGGATGATATGTCTTGAGCTTCAATCACGTCAACTTTGAAATTATAAGTTTCCCCATATTTAATTAAATCATCTACAGAAGCTTCACGATTCTTACCGAAACGATGGTCATATCCTATCATTAAAGAGGATATTCTAAGTTGATTAACCAATATATCTCTTGTAAACTCTAATGCTGTAAGCTTAGAAAACTCTTTTGAAAAAGGCTGAATAATAAGGTTGTCGATACCCAATTCTGACAAAAGATTCATTTTCTCTTTAAGAGTGTCAATTAGTTTTATATTATTTTCTTTTTGTAAAATCATTCGAGGATGCGGGAAAAAGGTTAAAATATTTGCGTCCAATTTTTGATTTTTAGCCAGAGATACTAGTGATTTAATTATTTTTTGATGCCCTAAATGAACCCCATCAAAGGTCCCTATGGTAAGAATTGACTTGGAAGAAGTTTTATAGTTTTCAATTCCGTTAACAACATTCATTAGAAAAAAAATGACTTTTAAATTGCTTTACAAAAGTACGCTAATATCATATACAGACGAATTAGTTTGTTTATTTTTAGCCTACACTTCATTCGGTTAGTTTGAAACAAAAACAAATTTATCGCCTCAAAGTTCAAATAACTATTGGTATTGCAGCACTTTTTTTTTCGATGCAAGATCTATTGGGACAAGATCAATGGATCCAAGTATCAAACCCAAATAAAACATCGGTTTCTTTAAATATTTTTGGAGAAAAATATTATAAAATGCCAGAAAATCTTTTAGATGATATCAATCTTTTTGGAAAAGAATTAAAACATGAAATCAGGATGCCAAATGAGAAAGGGGATGAAGAAATCTTTGTTTTGACTCCCATACCGTTACTTACCGAAAAATTATCAATTAAATATCCTAATCTAAAAACATTTAATGGTGTAAGTAAAAGTAGACCCAATGTTCAACTCCGGATTAGTGTTGAGCCAAGAGGGGTTAATGCATGGTTAAAAACCAATAATGGGACTGATTTTTTCATTCAACCCGTAAAAGGCAGAAAAAATCTTCATTTCTCCTATGTTAAAACTAAAAATGATTTCTCTACTTCACTTTTTTGTAAAACTAAAAATGCCATTTTGGATCAAAAATCAAGGATAATTTCCTCAAAATCAAGTATATCAAATAGTCAAATAAGAACTTTTAGGATAGCAATTGCATCAACGGGAGAGTATACATCTTATTGGGGTGATGACGATGAGAGTAATGGATCAAATCAAGAAGATGCATTAGCAGCTATTGTTAGTACATTAAATCGAATTAATTTAATTTTTGAGCAAGACCTTAATATTCGTCTGGAACTTGTTTCAGATGTTTCTTTACTTTTTGAAGATGCTTCTACAGATCCATTTAATGGAAATTTTGACACTGAACTTCAAAACACCTTAGATACTGAAATTGGTGATCAAGGATATGATTTAGGTCATCTTTTCGATTTTGGAGAGCCCAATGGAGATGCAGGCTGTGTTGGATGTGTTTGTATTTCTGGATTAAAAGGTAAAGGTTTTTCCACGCATCCATTTACTGATATTTTCGGGGGAGAATATCGTAACGATTACTTTGATTTAGATTATGCAGGACATGAAATTGGGCATCAATTTGGAGCCTATCATACCTTTGCCTACGATACAGAAGGGACTGGAGTGAATGCAGAACCTGGGAGTGGCTCTACTATTATGGGATATGCAGGAATAACTGGAGAAGATGATCTTCAGCAACACGGTGATCCTTATTTTCATTATTACAGCATAAGAAATATATTAGATTATATAGATACTATTTCTTGTAGTATCAACACTTCAATTGAAACTGAGGTTTTCAGTATAGATGCTGGTCCTGATTATAAGATTCCTATAGGTACAGCATACGAATTAAATTCAAGTTTATTAAAAGGAGAAGGGACTTATACATATTGCTGGGAGCAGCTCGATAGTGCTGAAATTACCTCTAGTAATTTTGGGCCAAATAACGTAAGTGGTTCAATGGCTCGATCACTTCCTCCTTCATCTGTATCTAATAGGGTTATACCCAACTTAGATCGTGTTTTGGCAAATAATCTAACACAGGAAAATCCTAGTTTAAATTCCACATGGGAGACTGTCCCGTTAGTAGGAAGAGTCCTGAATTGGGGATTAACGGTTAGAAAAAAGACTAATTCATTCTATCAAACGGCTCAAGATTCAATTAAAGTTACAGCTATAGCTACTGCAGGGCCATTTCAAATTAACTCTCAAAATGAATCTGACTATGTAATTAAAGGAGGAGCAGTTGAATCTATTGAATGGGATGTAGCAAATACAGATCTGAGTCCTATTGATGTAAAGGAGGTTATTATTTCAATGTCAACCGATGGAGGAAGCACTTTTCCAATTACACTTGCTGACGGGGTCCCGAATAATGGAATTGCAAAAGTTATTATCCCAAATGATGTTGATTCCTCATCAGTAAGATTCAAAATAAAGGCAAAAAATGGAATATTTTTTGCTTTAAATAAACTAGATTTCAAGGTTGAATCTCGTGATTTAGTTTTAAATTTCGATCCCTATATTCAAGAAAATTGTGATTCTAATACGTTACGCTATACTTTCAAAATTCAAAGGAAGGAAAACTTTATTGACCCATTTAGTCTGCAATTAAATTTTTTACTTTCTTCATTAGATGTTAAATTTTCAGAGGAAGTTTATAATTCTTCTGAATCAACTGGTTATCTAGATTTAACTGGTCTTTCCAATTTTGATCCAGGTGATTATGAATTCAATGTAGACGCTATATATGGAAGTAGTTCAGAAATATTCACTTTTTTTTTAAAGCAAAGAGATGTAGAGTTTCCTACACCTATCCTTAAATCCCCCCTAAACGATTCTCAAAATATAAGTATAAACCCAATTTTAGCATGGGAATCTAATACTAACGTAGATAGTGTACGTGTTCAAATATCTAATGATATAAACTTTAGTAACCTTTTACTAGACGAGTTTATATCTAAATCACAAATTGAAATAAAAGACCTTAATGGAGCTTCAATTTATTATTGGAGAATACAACAAATTAATAATTGTAATACTTCAGACTTTTCAGAAGTATATTCTTTTAAAACTAGTATAATTTCTTGTTTGGATGTTAATGCTGAAGATTTACCAAAAAATTTACTTGATGCTACAGAAAACGGAGAAGGGGTCACATTATCTACAATAAATGTAAATTTTGATTCAGTAATATTAGATGTTGATGTTTTAGTCGACTTAACCCATACTTGGCTTGATGATCTTTCACTTTATTTAGAAACTCCTTCTGGAAATCAATATCTTTTAAGTAAGGATGTTGGTGGGAAAGAAGATAATTTTACGCAAACTTTTTTCGATCAAGAATCTAGTACAGATATTTTAAATGGTAATGCACCATTTACAGGAAGGTTTGTTCCAGTTCAAGATATCAGTTCTATTTATGGTATTTCATCTAAAGGTTTGTGGAAACTTATTGTTTTAGATCAATATATTGAAGATACAGGAAGTCTACTAGAATTTAAACTCAATTTTTGCTTGGAGGGTTTGCCAGAAATTAATAGTGATAATGATTCATTTACTGATGAAAAGGATAACTGCCCTGAAATAACAAATGAGGATCAAGCTGATATTGATAATAATGGAATAGGGGATATATGTGATATATTTTCAACCAAGAACCTTAGCTTAGTAAAAAAGGATACAACTTGTCCAAAAAAGAATAATGGCTCCCTTATATTTAGCGCACTTGCAGACTTTCTTTACAAAGCAAGAATAATTGGTTCAAATGGCTTTCAAGATGAAATTACTTTTAATAATATTGGATATACACTTAACAACTTAGCACCTGGAAATTACGATATTTGTATTTATTCGGATCGTTTTTTAGATTTTGAATATTGTTTTCAAACTCAAATTAATACTCCAGAAGAGTTAAAAGTTCAAGCAATTTATAATCCCCATCTTGGCATTTTAAATTTAGAGATGTTTGGAGGTAATTCTTATAAAGTTTATTTAAATGGTCAACCTATTAAAACAACAGTTAAAAATTCGGTTCAATTACCTCTCAAAAATAAGATTAATAGAATTTTAGTAGCAACAGATAAAATATGTCAAGGAACTTTTGAAGAATGGATCAATCTTGATAAACAAGCTAAAGTATTTCCAAACCCAGTAAGAGATAATGTAAATATTATCTTACCAAGGGGTTCGAGTGCCAACCTAAATCTTTTTACTGGCTCTGGAGATATTTTATGGACTCAAGAAGGTGCTATTAAGAATCAAAGGTCAATTTTGATACCGATGAGCAATATGCCTGCAGGCTGGTATATTTTACAAATTGATTATGGAAACTATATTGAAACCCGAAAGCTACTTAAGGAATGAAAAAGATTGTAACAGTTTTTTTATTGTTTTTTTTGAGTTGTGGTCCAGATCCAATTCCAGATCCTGAAGCTGTCATTTTGTTAGCTCCAGAAAACTTTGATACTTGTTCTACAGCTACCAGAGTAAATGATATAGAGCGCGAAGTTAGTTTTCAATGGACAACTGGACTATTTGCTGAAAGTTATGAGTTGATTATACAAAACAGCCTAACTGAAGAGAGTTTTAATTTAAATACATCATTATTAAATGCTTCAGTAATTTTACCGGGAGCAGCACCTTATCAATGGTTTGTAAGATCAAAATCGACTCTTACTCCAGCAACTTCAGATAGTTCATCCTGGCAATTTTATCTTGAAGGAGATACAAATAGTAGTCATTTTCCCTTTCCAGCTAATTTATTAGTTCCTCAAGACAAAACAACTATAGTCTTAAATAACAATAGTTTTAATCTAGAATGGCAAGGGAATGATCTGGATGATGATATCATCTTTTACGACCTTTATATAGGGAATGATCCTACTCAACTTATTTTAAAAAAGGTAAAAATTGAAACAACTCAAACTGCTGTACTCTTAGAGCCTGGCTCATTATATTATTGGCAAATTATTACTCATGATAAAAGCCAAAATCAATCGAAATCTTCAATTTTTAGTTTTCAAACGGATTGATTTTATTTTCCATTAAATTTATTCATCGAAGAATTAAGACCTTCTAGCCCAAAGTTTATTACAATCTGAGTGCAAAGCTCTATCCTTTTTTTAATTTGTTCTTGTTCATCTTTGTTCCAATTATCAAGAACAAACTTTATTTGATCAAATGTTTTCTTTTCTTGACCAATACCAAATCTCAGTCTAGCATAATTGGGAGTATTTAACTCAGATTCAACGTTTCTTAATCCATTGTGTCCGGCAGCACTGCCTTTTCCTCTGATACGCAAAGTTCCAAATGGCAAGTGTAAATCGTCAGTAACAATTAAAATATTTTCTATATTAATTTTTTCTTTAAGAGCCCAGTATTTTACTGATTTACCACTTCGATTCATGAAAGTAGTTGGTTTAATTATGATAAATTTTTTACCCTTTTTTTTGAATGTAGAATAACTTGCAAGTTTTTTTGTTTCCCATAAAGCTTTGTTTTCTTCAGCTATATGATTAAGAATTTTAAAACCAATATTGTGACGTGTATTATTGTACTCTAAACCAATATTTCCTAAACCAACAATTAAAAATTTCTTCATATCCGATGAAGGTTGTTTCTTTTTAAATATTCTATTTAAGAATTGCATTCTCTAAAGTAAAAAAAGCATGTCGTTATTCAGCGACATGCTTTATAATTTATTTTTTAAAAAAATATTTATTCTTTTTTGGCAGCACCTTCAGCACCACCCTCAGCAACACCTTCAGAAGATCCTTCAGCAGCTCCTTCAGCTTCCTCAAGTTCTTCTGAAACTTCCTCTTCAACTATAGAGGCTCTAGATGTCCTAACTTGACAAACAACAGTATTGTCTGGATGAAGAATTGAGTAGGAGTTATTTTGTAGGGATTCAGTATAGATTTTACTACCTAACTCTAATTTAGAAATGTCAACGGTTATAAAATCAGGTAAATTAGCTGGAAGCGCTTTAACACGAAGCTTCCTCTTGTTACGTGATAAAACTCCACCACTGATTATAACTCCTGGTGCGGAGCCCTCGAGCTTAACTGGAATATTCATCGAAATTTCTTTATCATCAAATAATTGATAAAAATCAGCATGTAAAATTTTATCAGTTAATGGGTGAAATTGAATATCTTGGAGGATAGCATTAATTTTGCTATTATCCCCAAGAATAATTTCCACCGTGTGGGCGTTTGGGGTATAAACCAGTTTACTGAAATCAAGTTCCAGTGATGAAAAATGAAGAGGATCACCTCCTCCATACAATACACACGGAACTCTGCCAGCATTACGTAAAGCTTTGGTAGCAACCTTGCCTACGCTTTCTCTTTTAGATCCTTTAATGGTAATAGATTTCATTAGATTTTAATTAGCTACATTATAAATTTTGAACTTATTGACTTATTTGAGTGCACATTATGCATTACCTCAGCAAATAATGGGGCGCAAGATAATACTTTTACTTTATTGTGGCTAATTCTAGAAGGAATAGAATCTGTAACAATCAACTCTTCAAGATCTGACAGTTCAATTTTATTGTAAGCATCACCTGAAAGAAGTGCATGGGTACAAATTGCCCTTACTGAAATTGCTCCACGTTTTTTCATTAAATCAGCAGCTTTAGTAAGGGTGCCAGCGGTATCAACCATATCGTCCACAAGGATTACATTTTTACCCTTCACATCACCGATTAATTCCATATGAGAAATAACATTTGCTTTTTCTCTTTGTTTATAGCAAATAACTACATCACTAGTTAAAAACTTGGAATAAGCATAGGCTCTTTTAGAACCACCCATATCAGGAGATGCTATAGTTAAATTTGAAAGTTTCAATGATTCAATATATGGCAAGAATATTGTTGAAGCATAAAGGTGATCAACTGGTTTTTCAAAAAATCCTTGTATCTGATCTGCATGAAGATCCATAGTTATTATTCTAGTTGCTCCAGCAGTTTCTATAAGTTTTGCAATTAGTTTAGCTCCTATTGGAACCCTAGGCTTGTCTTTTCTATCTTGCCGAGCCCATCCAAAGTACGGTATTACAGCAGTAATGTGTCTAGCAGACGCTCTTTTTGCTGCATCTAACATCAATAACATTTCCATTAAGTTTTGAGAAGAAGGTTGAGTAGAGCCAATAATAAAAATACGGGCTCCGCGAACAGATTCTTCAAATGATGGCTGAAATTCACCATCACTATATTTAGAGAAATTGACTTTTCCAACTGATTCACCAAATTTTTTAGCAATTATGCTGGCAAGTTCAGTACTTTGGGTACATGTAAAGATTTTAGCAGAAGTTTCCATTTGAATAATTATGTCACAAATTTAGAAATAAATTTCTCTGGGAATACCTTAAACTTTAAAACCTTTGAAGAAATAATTTACTATTTTTAATGCATTACAAAAATTATTGCCTCGGTGGCGGAATTGGTAGACGCGCTGGATTCAAAATCCAGTTCTCTTGAGAGTGTGGGTTCGATTCCCACCCGAGGTACTAACATTTTTGCAACGAATTATATTCAAATGATATGGATTTTATTACCTGAATATTGAAAACATATTTTATTTATTAATAACACGAACATACCTAATAAAGCCTTTTCCATTTACTTGACTCGAAACGCTTTCTGTTGTTAATTTAAACTGGACATCCTCTTTGAAATATTCTTGGTCTTCAACCGCTGTTTCAAATCTTATGCTATAGCCAGAATTTATTTTTTCATCACTAATTTTTATAATACTAACAGCTCGCTCACCCCCACTAATAGTTGCTCCAGAAATTCCATCAATATTAGGTCTCTTTTTGCCATAAAATTTCCACCATTCATAAATTTCACTAAACCATTCTTTATCTTTTCCATGTACATGAAGAGTCTTTTCGTAGTCTCCTTTGGGATTTATTAAGGAAACAACAACATAGGCACCCTCTCCATTATAATTAATCATTTGGATCAAGCATTTTAAATCGATATTTTCTGGAATTTTATTAAAAGATGTTAGGGCAAAAAATAATATTGTAAATAGAAAAGAGTAACGAATTTTTAATTTCATAACTTTCATTTTAGATATTCTATATTTTTATTCTTTAAAAGTTCATTTTCTTGTGCCAGAGTAAATGCTGTTTCATCGAACTCTGTCTTTATATTTTTATCGGCACCTTCATTTAATAAATATTTTATAATAGACTCATCTTTGGCCATCATTGAAGCTAAATGAAGGACTGTATAACCACTATTATTTAGCGCGTTAATGTCTATCCCAAATTGTGATAAGCGTCTTAATAATTCTAAATTGTTTTTTTTTGCTGCGATATGTAATAAAGAATTTCCATCGTTTTGCTTTTGATTCATTGATAAACCTCTATTTATCAAAATTTTTAATTTCTCTTCAAAACTTTTTTCGTCACTTTTTTCAAATGTATTTACTAGATAAAAAGCTAAAGTATTTCCTTTTGTATCTTTTAAATGGATATTACACCCTTTAGTTAATAAAAAATCAATAACCTTGGATGAATTATTACTAACTGCCATAGATAATGCTGATTGGCCATTTTTATTTTTAGTATTTACATTTTTTACATGATCAATTAAAAATTGTACGACTCTAAGCTTGTTGCTGTTTGCAGCATTCATAAATGGAGATACTCCTTCGTTATCTTGTAAATTTATATCTACTCCTTCTTTCATGAAAAATGAAAAAATATCTAGATCATTATTCTTTTTTGCAATAGTATGTAGGGGATTTTGTCCATTATCATCTGTAACATTGATAGCTATTCCCAGACTTTTAAGGTATTTATATGTTTCTATTGGATTTTGAAAATTTCGTAAGCCTTTACTAGCATATAAAACTGCATTTCCACCTTCAATATTAATAATATTTGGACTTATTCCTTTTTTGAGTAGTAGTTTCAAAAAAGAAATATTGCCCGATTTAACAGCATAGTTAAAAATGTTGTTTCCTTTAGGGTCTCTGGATTTGATATCAAAACCTTTAGAAATAAAATAATTAAGCTCATTTTCTGTTTTTAAATAAGGGGCGATAAGTAATAAAGAATTAACGCCATTTTTATTTACTTCATGACCAAGAATTACTCCATATTTTTCAAATAATTCATATACCTCTGTATTTTTTTGTCCTGTAGCGGCTGCAAATGTTACGGGGGTATTTCCATGACTGTCTCTTAAATTTATTTTTGCACCCTTTTCTATCAAGCGTTTCATTATCTCGATATTTCCTTTATATGCAGCCCAAAAAATATAAGTTCGACTATCATGAGTTTTTTTCTCAATACCATTACCTTCGAGTGTCAATAAATAATTTATTGTATCATCATTTGTTTTTTCCAAAAGGGCATATACCACGGAGTCAAAAGCATATTTATTTAATTCACTAGGATCATTTCCTTCAGAAATAAATTTCTTAACATTTTCGATAGATGGATTGGATTTCCAATAACTCCTTTTTAAAAAAATATTTTCTTGGGCTAAAATTAACGACGAATTTGAAAGAATAATTAATAGAATATTTAAGATTGATTTCATACTCAAATTATTTTACAAAAGATTCTATCAAGGGATAAATTTGCTTTTTCTCATTTATCGAATCGTCGAAGAGGTGTTTATACAATACTTTGTTATTTACTTTTTTCTCCAAAGAAAGGTCCTTGTTTCTTAGATATATTTCATTCCATTTCGCTCTAACTATTGACCATTTTCTTGTATTGTCTTTCCACCAATTTGAGGCAACTGAACATCGGCTATCATCTACTCTCACATAAGCATTAAGCCCTTTTTCTTTTGCAATAATAATGTCTTCCTTGCCCTCTTCACGAATTACTTTATCATTATCTTGATCATGTAACCAACCATAATCTTTTATTTCAATTCGATTACCTCGCATTGTTAGATTATAATCACTTCGAATTGTATATTCTCGCCTTGGTAATGGTGCTGAAGTTTTATTTTCCCAATAACTTTTTCCATCAACATGAACCCAAGATCCAGATCCTTCATATCTAGGGCTGTCATCTACTTGATATACTTTTTGTGACCATTGTCCTTTAACCTCTTTTTGATTCCTTTTTTGGAAAACCCATTTGTTATTCGAATTATACATGTAGAAGTCGGTATTTTCATAAATCCAGTCCTGTCTCCAGTGTTTAACAACCATTGGATTTGATGGATCACCAACCTGTAAAATATGCTGAATCGATATTGAATTATTTTCATCAAGAACCAAACCGGCCCACTCTAAACCACTCATTACTTTTGTTTTTGAGGGCTGATATTCCTTATCATTTGAATAGTTAAATGTCTCAGCAAAATTATAGTTGACCTCAAAACATCCACACATTTTTTTTATGGCTTGAGCATCTTGTTTCTGTTTTTTTTGGGCATTAGTTGATATCATTACAAGAGCTAAAATTATTTTAGGAATTATTTTCATTGGTTGCGTTTTTGGATTGTTTTTCTGAAGCAAAAATAGTTATTTATATTTAGTCTTAATAAGAATAATTAATATATTTGTACTCAAAAAAGAAATATTAGTTAAATGATAACAAAAAATCTGTTAGTTAAAATTTTCTTTTTAATGCTTTTTGGAAATTTATTTGCTCAGGAAATGGAAAAAGATTCTATCAGTACAAAAATTCTTGATGAAGTTATAATGACTGCAACTAGATCCTTAAGACAATTATCTTCAATACCATTGCCTGTAATTTTAATTTCAAAAGAAAAAATCAATCAATCGGGTACTATAAGGTTAAACGAAATTTTAGTTGAGCAAACTGGCATCAATATAGTTCAAGATGAGAGTGGTTTTAAAAGATTACAAATGCAGGGTATTTCGTCTGATTATATTCAGATGCTTATTGATGGTGTTCCTCTAATTGGCAGGAGATCGGGTAATTTTGATTTAAGCCGAATAACATTGGGTAATGTTAAGCAAATTGAAATAGTGAAAGGACCATCAAGCAGCTTATATGGTTCCGAGGCACTTGGAGGAGTAATAAATATTATAACAGAAGAATCCGAATCTGAGAAGATAAACGGAAATTTATCTTATCGTTTAGGAACATTTAATTTTGTGTATAATCCTAATCAAGGGGAAACATCCTTTGAATAAGTCTTATTTATTAATTTATTTGTAATTGATATGTAGATTAAACTTTATATCTTGCGAATCCTTAAAAAAATTTAATAATGAAAAAAATAAAACAAAATTTCACATACTCAGTTTTTTGCTTGTGTATGTTATTTAGTGGTTATACTTTTTCACAACAAATATCTGGAACCATACAGGATGAGGAATCTAATCCGATTCCAGGTGTTACAATTGTTGTTGAGGGAACTGATAGTGGAACCACATCTGACTTCGACGGAAACTTTTCTATAGACGCCAATGTTGGTGAAAACTTAATTTTTTCCTTTATTGGCTTTGAAAGCCAAATAGTCGCTGCTTCATCCGACTCAATGTCGATTGTAATGAACACTGAGGATACAATTTTAGATGAGGTCGTTATTACAGGACTTGGTACCAGTGTTAAAAGAAGGAATCTTGCTAACGCTGTAGCAACAGTATCAAGCGAAGAACTTATTGGAAAGACCAACCAAGGTACTGTAGATGGAGCTCTTTATGGAAAAATACCCGGTGTTAATATTACGTCATCTTCAGGTGCACCTGGAGGAGGTTTTGCACTAAGATTAAGGGGGATATCCTCAATTAATGGAAACAATCAACCTTTATTTATCTTAGATGGGGTTTACCTTAACAATAATGAAATTCCTTCTGGTCTTAGATTTGCTTCTGGTGCAAATAGAGGTAGTGAAGAAAATGCTCCAAACCGGATTGCCGATCTTGATCCAAACGATATTGAAAACATTGAAGTATTAAAAGGTGCTTCCGCTGCCGCAATATACGGAACAAGAGCAAATGCTGGTGTTATTATTATAACAACTAAAAAAGGTAAAGCTGGAGAAACAAAAGTTAGCCTGACACAGAATATTGGTTTTGCAGAAATGTCAAATAGATTAGGCATGAGAGATTGGAATGCATCTAGTGTTGAAGCAGCTTTTGGAGCCTCTGAAGTAACTAAATACACCAATGCCATAAATACTTTTGGCCTTATCGATTATGAGGATGAGGTATATGGTAATAAAGGTATTATTTCTGATTCAAAGCTTAGTATTTCTGGAGGAAATGACAAAACACAATTCTATGTTGGTGCATCTTACAGAGATGAGGAGGGTATTATTAAATATACCGGATTTGATAGATTCTCAATAAGAGCTAATATTGATCACAAAATTTCAAACACATTTGAATTATCGTCATCATCTAACTTTATTCAAGGACAATCAAGAAGAAGTTTTACGGGTAATGAAAATGAGGGTGGTTTAAGTTATGGTTATACTTTAGCCTTTACAAGACCATGGATTAATTTGTATCCTGACACATCAGGAAACTACCCAAATAACCCAAATTATGCAGGTAATCCATTATTTGTTAGAGATAAAGCAAGAAATGATGATGACAATAATAGGTTGATTCAAAGCTTAAAATTAACTACAAAGATCATTGACAGTGGAAAAGATCAATTAAGAATGATTTGGAGTGGAGGTTTAGATTTCTTAGCAAATGAAACTTATATTTATGTTCCAGAAATTCACCAAGCACAAAACGGCGGAGATAATGGATTCATTGGTGTTGGAAAAAATAATTTTAAAAATTATAACCTTTTGGGTCTTGGTGTTTGGAATAGGGACGCACTTGATGGAGCATTAGCATTAACAACACAAGGAGGTGTTTCTTATTTAAAAAGAGATGCTGATGTGGTTTTTAATCAAGCAACACAATTGATTCCAGGGCAAACAACCCTTGGTCAGGGCTCTGCCCAGGCAATAAGTCAAACTCAATCAGAGATTGAGGAATTTGGTTATTTTGGACAAATAGAAGGTAATTATAAAGACCAATTTATAGCTACCGTTGGATACAGGGCTGATAAATCTTCATTAAACGGAGATCCTAATAAATTTTATGGATTTCCAAAAGCATCCTTAGCTGTTAATATTCACAATTTTGGTGATATGAATACAGGTGCAATAGACCAAATTAAACTTAGAGCAGCTTATGGTGAAACTGGCTCATCAGCTTCATTCGGTTCAATATTTACAAGTTTAAATTCAGTTGCTATCGGTGGAGTAGGAGGGTCAACTATCGCTTCATTAAGAGGTGATGCGAACATTGAGCCTGAAACTTCTCAAGAGTTAGAAGTTGGTTTAGATTTGAGATTTATTCAAAAGATTGGACTAGAGCTTTCTTATTATAATAGAAATGTTAAAGATTTGATATTAAGTAGATCATTGCCTACTTCAAGTGGTTTTTCTAGAGAGACTACAAACCTTGCAGATCTTGAAAACAGAGGTGTTGAAGTTGGAATAAATATAGACGCTTTTGATAATGACAGATTTAGCTGGAATAGTGGAATTCAATTTTGGTTAAATAGATCAGAGATTACTAGGTTAGAAGTGCCTGCTTTCCCACAACCCGGTGCTGGTTTTGGTCTTGGTTTAGGAACCTTTTATATACAAGAGGGACAGCCTGTAACTCAATTAGCTGGAAATATCGATGGTGTACCTACACAAATTGGTAATGTAGAACCAGATTTCCAAGTTTCATTTAATAATAACTTTACTATTTCCCAAAATTTAGAAATTGGATTTTTGATTCATTGGAAAGAAGGTGGTGAGAATATTAATTTATCTAAACTACTTACTGACCTTGGAGGAATTACTGCTGACCTAGACACACCAGAAGGACAAACTAGAGCTTCTTTGGGATTTGTACCTCAGCGTTTTATCGAACCTGCAGCATACATGAGGCTAAGAGAAGCAGCAATATATTATACCCTTCCGAAAAATACTTTTACATGGTTGTCTGAAGATATATCAAGTGTAAGATTAGGGTTAACAGGTAGAAATCTACTTACAATAACCGATTATTCAAGTTATGATCCTGAAACTTCAGTTAATGGTGGTTCTGGGTTATCGAGTGGTATTGAAGTTACACCCTATCCAAACTCAAGACAGTATTTATTCAGTTTAAACGTAAACTTTTAATATTTAAAACATGAAAAATTTTAAATTCACATATAGAAATACTATTGTCATCTTTATAACGACAATATTAACATTTGCTTTATCATGTACATTTGATGAAGAATTCGACCCTAATAGACCAAGTTTAGAAGGTGCGCTAACGGACGCTTCAGTAAATCAACTTAACAACCTAGTTGTTGGAGTTGAATCTGGAATGAGAGGTGGTGTTGCAGGACAAACAACACATACAGGTACGATGGCTCGAGAATTATATAAATTTGATGCTGATCCGCGGAATACTGGAGATCTTCTTGGTGCAAATGGAGCTTCTCTCGACAACAATTCATTTTATTCTACAAGCGTTTGGGCATCTAAATATCGAACTATCAAAAACGCGAATATTCTGTTAGAAGCATTGGATAACACAAGCTCGGTTAGTATTCAAGAAGCTGCTGGATATAGTGGCTTTGTCAAGACTGTTATTGCTCATCAATTAATAATGTTAGTAAAATCATATGGTTCTGCTAGGGTTGATGTAAGCGATCCAACAAATCCAGGGCCTATTCTACAAGAAAATGATGTTTTATCACAAGTTTCGTCTTTATTAGATGAGGCTCAATCAGATCTTAGCTCTGCAGGAAGTAGCTTTTCTTTTCCACTAGCTGGATTCTCTGGATTTGATACACCATCTACTTTTACTCAATTCAATAGAGCTGTTAAGGCCCTTGCATTAGTATATTCTGGTAATAAGTCTGGTGCTTTGCAAGCCTTAACCTCATCTTATTTTGATTTGAATGGAGATCTAAAGTTGGGGCCAAAACATGTGTTTAGTCTTTCAGCAGGAGATTTTGTAAACGGGTTATACAAAATAGTAGATAATAATGGAGACCAAATTATTGTTCATAATAGCTTTATAAATGATGCTGAAAGTGGTGATACAAGAGTTTCTGAGAAAACTATAATTAGGTCAGATCCAACTACCCAAGATGGATTAAATGGGACACATCAAACTAAATTGTATGCATCTAATATTTCACCTATCGATATTATTCGAAATGAAGAATTAATACTATTGTATGCAGAAGCTAATATCCCCTCTAATAATTCAGAAGCAGTTAAGGCAATAAATGTTGTTAGAAATGCTGCGGGTCTATCTGATTATAGTGGATCTAATTCAGAATCTGCACTGATTGACGAACTTTTGAAGCAAAGAAGATATTCTTTATGGTGTGAAAACCATAGAATGTATGATTTGAGAAGATATGGAAAGTCATCTTCCCTTCCTATCGATCGTCCCGGTGATCAGGTTTTCAATATTATCCCAATACCTCTTACCGAGAACGAATAATTATTTGATATTAATACCAATTAAGGTCGAGTTTTAACTCGACCTTGTTGTTTAAATTAAAATTTGATGTTAAAAAAAATAATGTTTTTGTTACCGTTACTTATCATTTCTTGTGGTCAGAATTTAGAGTCAACGAATATATATCTCGATTATTCTTTTAAAGATGATAAACTATCCGGTGGAGTTAAAATGATTCAAATTAAAACACCTTCTGGAAATTTTAATGTTTGGACTAAAAGAGTTGGAAATAATCCAACAAAAAAAGTACTTCTTCTTCATGGAGGTCCTGGAGCTAATCATGAATATTTTCAAGCAATTGATTCATATTTTCCGAAAGAGTCGATAGAATATTATTATTATGATCAATTGGGTTCTTCATTCAGTGATAAACCAAAAGATCAATCGCTATGGACGATTGAGAGATTTGTTGATGAGGTTGAACAAGTTCGTTTGGCATTGGGGTTAGACGAAAATAACTTTATCATTCTAGGTCACTCATGGGGAGGTATTTTAGGGCTAGAATATGCTCTTAAACATCAAAATAAAATGAAAGCATTAATAATATCAAATATGGTTCCATCAATACCTGATTATATTAAATATGCAAATGATGTACTTGCTCCTAAACTAGACCCTTTTGTATTGAAAAAAATTAGAGAATATGAAAATGCTGGTGATTATACAAATTCCGACTATTTAGGGCTTATTGAAGAACATTACTATCCTAAGCATGTACTTAGAATGCCATTAGAAGAATGGCCAAACCCGATTACTAGAAGTTTGGCAGGTTTAAATTATGATATATATCTAAAAATGCAAGGGCCTAGTGAATTCGGTGTTGTTGGAGATGCCCTACTAAAAGATTGGGATAGGAAAAATGATCTTAAAAATCTAAAAATACCCGTATTAACAATAGGTGGGCGATATGATACAATGGATCCCAAACAAATGGAATGGATGAGTACTGAAGTTCAAAATGGGACCTATTTACATTGTCCAAACGGGAGTCATTGGAGTATGTATGATGATCAGGAAACCTATTTTAATGGTGTTACAGAATATATTAATTCTTTGCCTTAACTCTGATTACCATTCCCAAATAACAATATCTCCTGGGCTTTTGTGGAGTTTTAAATTTCCAATTTTTTTAAAGCCACATCTCTCGTGAGCTTTTTTTGATCTATTGTTTTTGCTGTCTATAGCAGTTATACAATAACGATAGCTTGAGTATGTTTCTCTAAATAGAGAATATAACTTCTCAACATATCCCATACCCCGGTAATTTTCATCTATACAGAGTTGGCCTACTACAATATAACTTTGGTTCCCAATTAATTGGTTGTTATAAATTTGTTTATTGAAAATGGTAAACAAAGAATTTAATAAAGGATGATTTTTTGCAACTCCAAATGTCACAGCTAATGCATAACCAATAACTCTTTTTTGTTTTAAAATAATTGCTGGACTTTTTTGGTTTATTTCTTTTAAATAGGACAAAGTATATTTAGCCGTTAAAAATCCTTCTTCAATACTTTTTTTAATAGATAAATTCTCTTTTAAATTTTCATTTTGAAGCTTTTTAATTTGAATTAATTCAGACTCAGTAGAAGCTAATTTAAGATTTATAGAACTCATAATATGACCATAGGAAAAATAAAGAAACTCTAAATATCTTTTTTCCAGAAAGCGATTCCCCCAGCTTGTTTCCCAATCTCAACCTTATCCACTAGAATTTGATTTTCTAGGTCTATTACATCAACAATTCCTGGTTGGCCACCAACACCCTCAACAGATATAAATGCATATTTACTATCACTGGAAATGGCAACACCGTGAGGAACAGAATTTGAATTATCAAAAGTTTTGATTAAATCCCCACTCTTAATTTCCCATACTGCAGTTTTTGCAACACTTTTCAAAGTAGCAACCATATATTTACCGTCAGGAGAAATTTCCACATTGTAAGGGCCTTTTTCTGTTTTTATTCTTTTAGAAATAGCCCATTTATCAATGTCAATTTCAATGATTTCGTCTGATCCATTTCCAGCTACGTATAAAACATTTTGATTAGGATGTGGAATAACCCAAGTAGGTTTAACAATGGAGTGTTTCATTTTATCCATTTTCATATTATTATGATTCATTTTTGAATGATCTTCAAGATCCAATTTTCTTAAAATTTTTAGCGATAATGCGTCAATTTCATATAATTCTCCAGACATCATAGCGACAGAATATTGTTTTAAACCATCACTTGAGATTCTTGAACCGTGTGGCATGCTTCCTGTTGTTATTTGTGTTATTTCAGTCATTGTTTCAGCATCAACTACAGAAACAGTTGAGGGTTTCATATTCCCATGTAAATTAAAATTGACACAGTATAAAAAACCAGTTATTTTAGAAATCTGCATAGATGCTGGAAATAAACCAAGCGTAGTCTCATCTACAACCTTATTTGTTTCTGTAGAGTATTTGATTAATTTCCCATATGGATTTCCGTGAGCTAAGCTTACGTACCAATACTTACCATTTGGATCAACTGTAATTCCGTGTGGCCCTTCAATTTCTGTGGGATATGAGCCTACAGTTATTCTTTCTTTCTCTTCAATATTTTTACCATCAAACTTTAATAGCGATACCGTATCGTCAGATTCAGAAGCAACATATAAATAATAGTTTTGTGCGTTTGAAAAATTAAATATCGAAAAAAGAAATATTAATATTTTAATCCTTTTCATAAAATGTAATTGTAAGGTTTTATATAAATGAACAAATAACTAAATTAATTTATGTATTGATTTGTTTTACTGTTATCTGGTTTATTACTTGAGACTTTAGCAGCCCCAAGACCGGTATTAAAATCTGAATAAAAAACATGTCCTTTATATAGTTGGGCTCCCCAAACCATAGTATCATTTGGAATATAACCGTTTGGACTACCTGTTAAAAGGTAGCCTATTTCTCTGTCTTGTTTATAAAGGTCTCCTAATAAATCACCACTTATATCAACAACCCTCAAACCTCCTGAATACATCGCAACATATAAAATATCATCTTTAATCCAGTAATTATGTGATCCGTGCCCTGGAAGTTCGTAACGAGCGACTTCAACGGGATTATTTAAATCAGAAAAATCTACAAAATGAAGAAATCCTGCAGTTTCATTTGTTCCATTTGGATTTACTCCGTTCGGGAAAATTTCATCGCCTAGTATAGTATAAAATTTACCGGTTGATTTACTTTTAAATGGAAATGTAGCGTGGTTTGCTCCACTATCATATGAGTAATTCCCGAATGATACTGGGTTAGATGGTGAACCTCCAGCAATTCCATTTCCAACATCTACTAGATAAACCCCGTCACGCCAATTAGATGAATAAGCTATCCCATCTTCAATCCAAACATCATGAATGGACTGGCCCTCTTTCTTCAACTCAAACATCCCAACCTCGTAGGGCTTGGCAGGATCATCAACATTAATTATATAATATCTTTCACCATTACTGAGCGCGTAAATATGATTATTATCAATAAAAACATTATGAACACCACCTGTTAGGTTTTTTGTGTATTCAGAAATAATTTTAACATCGCGCGGATTTGACACATCAATTATGATCATACCATTTTTTCGATTAGAAGCTCCTTCACGGCTAATAACACATATTTTCCCATCTTGAGAAACTTTTACATCATTTACAGTTCTTGCATCAACTTGAATACTATCTATCTTTTTCAAGTTTGATGGATCACTAACATCCCAAAAAAAAGCGGTTCCATCGGCACCCCAGGTTCCAGTAACTCCATAATCACCACCATCAATTCCCTCAAAAATCCAGAAATCAGAAGTATGTCTATCATTCACAACACCCCTGCCAACATTTGAGATTTCACGCTTTACATTTCTTGGGAAAATATTCACAATCTTTGAACTTGAGATATTTCCAATTCTGGCTGAAATTATATATTTTCCTGGAACATCTCCAACAAATCTTCCATCTTCTAGAATTAATCCAGAAGCTGAATTACTCTTATCAAAGGATTTTCCGGTAAAGGAAAATTCAATTGGAAGATTTTCAAGTTTATTATTATTTTTGCCGTAGGCTATCGCTTTAAAATTAATAACATCACCAGAGCGAGCATTGAAGACATCTGATTCTAGATTTAGTTTTGCGACAGGATTTTTTTTAATTTTTAAATCTATACTTGCTGATACTCCATCAAAAAGAACAACTATTGTTGAATTTCCTTCCTCCAGGGCTAAAATATTATTTGATTCATCTATTTTGACTTTTTCATTACTTGACTTTAGAGACACATCGACTTTTGAAAAGTATTTGGAGGCATTTTCATAATTCCAATAATCTACAATCCTTTTATTATTAAGTTCATCAGTAATTTCATAAATAAGCTTTATATAATTCCCTTCATACACATTTTTTTCGTTTATAGAAACTTTAATTTCCTTGACTTTAGGATAATTAACATTTACATAAAAGGTTTTACTTAACCTCTTACCCTGAGAATCAATACAAACAGCGACAATTTCATGGGTTCCAGGCTCGTTAGCTTTTAGTGTGCCCTCCGATCTGTCAAAAGTTATTGATTTGGCAGAGCTAAATACTCCCTTTTTGTTATAGTAAATTATTCTTTTACAATCTCCAGTTGTTCCATCAGAAAGAACTACGGTAGAGACTGGTTTAAATAATTGGCCTATATTAAGAGTTAAATTTTCTAAGTCAGAAACAATTGTTTTGTTTTGAGCAAAACCAATTTTTAAAAATAATAATGACAGTATAAGTGATTGTGATAATAAAAATTTCATTCGTATATCTTATTTAATAATTAAGTTTTATGATTCTAATGCATTTTTACAATAGTTAACACATTTTTTTATCTCTTCTATGATACCAGATTCTTTTGGTGTACGATATTCGTATTCTATAGTTGTCGGAAAAGTATATTTATTATCTCGCATTAGCTGAAGAGTTTCAGTTATTGGGGTATCACCCATTCCAAAAGGCATATTATCTTGACCATTCTCTAAACTTTTTCGATCTTTTATATGCATACTATATATTTTTTTATTGAATTTTTTTATAAACTCAAAAGTATCAGTATTTCCGGCTGCAATATAATGCCCCAAATCAGGATTTAAAACGTTGGATTCTGACTGTTCTAATGCAGTATCCCACCAATTTATATGCTGTTGAGTATGTCCATGATAAGCTACTTTTATTCCATTTTTTTCAGCTAATTTCCCTAGTCTTAGAGTATGCTCTGGATTTTTAGGGCCATAAGGTGGACCGGGTAACTCAAGAGTTACATGACTTGCTCCTAAAACTTTCCCTGCTTTCATTGCATAGTTGATATCAGCATCTGAGTTTTTACTACCCAATAAATTGTCAGGTTTAAATGCGTAAATTTCAACTCCAACGTCATTAAACATTTTGCGAAGCTTCAAAAAATCATTTGGATTTCTATTTTTTTCCCAATTTGCAGCTGCTTTTTCGAAAGATTTTTGTTGTTGTTTTAAATCAGCTAATTGTTTCTTTTCATCTCGAGATATTTCTTTTTTTCTATCTAATCTCATTAGCCTATAAAAAGTTTTTCTATCAATTTTATATTCTGGTCTACCGATTAAGTTTTCAGCTACACCACTACTTCCAGGATTTCGTTCCATCAACTCAACAGCATTTACACCTGAGTCTAAAACATACTGTAAAATGGCTTCTGCACTTTGGTCTTTCATCGCTCTATATGAGTAGGTTATTACTCCAATCTGCACACCATTTACTTTCGAATTAAGTTTTAATAAATCAGGTATGTATGCGGGTGATCCCCATATTTTTGATTTTGTAAGAGTTAAGCCCGCTGCTAGAGTTACAGTTTTGCCTAGAAAGGAACGGCGAGTTAAACTTTGTTTATTTATTTTCATTTTAAAACTAATTTTAAACAAAGTAAAAATATTTTATAAATTTTCAATAATTATTATTAAATCTTAATGATAAAAAAGCCAGAAAACTTTTAATTATATTTAAACAAAACTTGAGTTAGACTTCTAACACTTTTATTTTTTTATGTATTATATAGGTTATGATATAGGAAGTTCCTCTGTAAAAATTGCTTTAGTTGAATCTAAATCCAATAAAGCAGTTTCAGTTTTATCCGAACCAAAAGAGGAAATGCAGATTATATCTTCTCAATTAAATTGGGCAGAACAGGACCCTGAAATTTGGTGGAAATATTTATGTAAAGGGACACATCGTATCTTATCAGAAAATAATATAGATTACAAAAAAATTTTAGCTGTAGGGATTTCTTATCAAATGCATGGTTTGGTTTTAGTTGATTCCAAAGGAAAATCGATAAGAAATTCAATTATTTGGTGTGATAGTAGAGCAGTAGATATAGGTGCGAGAGCAGCTAAGGAAATCGGTAAAGAGAAATATAGTAAACACTTACTTAATGCACCAGGAAATTTTACGGCCTCTAAACTTAAATGGGTTAAAGAGAATGAAAAAGAAATTTATGCTCAAGTAGCTCACTTTATGCTTCCAGGAGATTTTATAGCTTTTAAACTAACCAATGAAATAGTAACTACAAAAAATGGCTTGTCTGAAGGGATGCTCTGGGATTATCATGAAAAAAATATTGCTAACTGGCTTTTAGAGCACTATGAAATTGATTTAAAGCTTGTACCACCTATAGTAAACAACTTTGAAGAACAGGGAAAAGTGACTGAAAAAGCTGCATTGGAAACTGGATTACCTAAAGGGATTCCTGTTAGATATAGGGCGGGAGATCAACCTAATAATGCATTTTCATTAAATGTTTTAAGACCGGGAGAAGTTGCTGCAACGGGTGGAACTTCTGGAGTGCTTTTTGCTGTAAGAGATCAACCTAAATCAAAAGAATTTTCTCGAGTCAACCATTTTGCGCATGTTAATTATAACTTAAACCAATCTTTAATTGGAACTCTTTTATGTATAAATGGAGCTGGAATTCAATACAGCTGGTTAAAAAAAATGACTGAGATTTCAAGCTTTAAAAAAATGAATAGATTTGCTGCTCAAGTCAGTGTTGGTTGTGAAGGATTGATAAATCTTCCATTTGGAAATGGAAGTGAACGTATGCTTGACAGTAAAAACATTGGCAGCCATTTTTGTAATTTAAATTTAAATTTTCATGGTCATGGACATTTATTTCGTTCGACTTTAGAGGGTGTCGCATTTTCATTCGCCTATGGAATGGAAATAATGAAAGCAGACGGAATCGATACTAAAGTCATTCGAGCTGGAAATGATAACCTTTTCCAATCACAAATCTTTTCAACTACTTTGTCTACATTAATTGGACAAACTGTAGAAATATATAATACAACTGGCGCAATTGGAGCTGCCCGTGCAGCGGGTCTAGAAAAAGGAAAAATAAATGAATTGAGTAAAAGTTCTGAAGAATATGATAAAGTATCTGAAATCTTCCCGGAATCCAATACTCAACCCTATGAGGATGCTTACGAAAAATGGAAATTTGAATTAAAACAAAAAATAAATAATCAATGATACTTACAGGAGATAAAGAATTTTATAAAGGAATAGGATCTATTAAATATGAAGGAAAAGAGTCTGACAATCCTTTCTCGTTCAAATTTTATAATCCAGAAAAAAAAGTTATGGGGAAATCCATGGCAGAGCACTTCAAGTTTGCAGTAGCTTATTGGCATAGTTTCTGTGGTCAAGGTGGAGATCCATTTGGACCAGGTACTCAGCAATTTCCCTGGGATAGTTCCTCCGATCCTATGCAACGTGCGCGTGATAAGGCTGATGCAGCCTTTGAGTTTATTACTAAAATGGGTTTTGAATATTTTTGTTTTCATGATGTAGACTTGGTTGATGAGGCAGATAGCCTTTCAGAAAATGAAAAACGCTTACATGAAATAGGAGAATATATATCCCAAAAGAAACAAGATTCAGGGGTGAAATTATTATGGGGGACAGCCAATTGTTTTTCAAATCCAGTTTATATGAACGGAGCGGCCACCAATCCAGACTTCAACGTTGTTGCTAGGGCAGGAGCACAAATTAAAATGGCTTTAGATTTAACAATTTCTCTTGGCGGAGAGAATTACGTTTTTTGGGGAGGTAGAGAAGGGTATATGTCTTTGCTGAATACTGATATGGGAAGAGAGTTAGATCATATGGCTCAATTTCTAGTAATGGCAAGAGATTATGCTCGAAGTAGAGGTTTTAAAGGAACTTTTTTTATCGAACCAAAACCGATGGAGCCAATGAAACACCAATATGATTTTGATGCTGCAACAGCTATAGGTTTTTTAAGAGAGTATGGGTTGGAAAAAGATTTTAAGCTTAATATAGAGGTTAATCACGCTACCCTTGCTCAACATTCTTTCGAACATGAATTGACAGTGGCAGCTAATGCAGGTATGTTAGGAAGCATTGATGCCAATAGAGGAGATAATCAAAATGGCTGGGATACTGACCAATTTCCTGTAAATATTTATGAAGTAACAGAAGCAATGTTAGTTTTTTTACAAGCAGGTGGGTTAAAAGGTGGAGGAATTAATTTTGATGCTAAAATTAGAAGAAACTCTATTGATTTGGAAGATATTTTTCATGCTCACATTGGCGGTGCTGATACCTTTGCTAGGGCACTTCTTACTGCTGAGAAAATTTTGACATCTTCAAAATTTACTTCCCTAAGAAATGAACGCTATGCGTCATTTGATAATGGGCAAGGACAGGAATTTGAAAATGGATCACTGACTTTAGAGGATTTATCAGATATAGCTTTGAAAAGTAAAAAGCCAAATAGGATTAGTGGAAAGCAAGAATTTTTTGAAAACATTATCAATCAGTTTATTTAAAAATAAATTAAAAAAGACTTGAAACTTTGATTGAATTATTTCATTTAATTTAAAATAAAAATTAATCTGGAAAATAAGTTTTTAAAACAGTGACACCGTGTCATTTTTTTGTATATTTTCGTAAAAAAATAGCTTAATGAATGTATTAGTTTGTATAAGTAATGTCCCTGATACAACCTCAAAAATAAATTTCAAAGACGAAAATACGGTATTTGATATTCAAGGTGTACAGTTTATTATTAATCCCAATGATGAATTTGGATTAACTCGGGCAATTTGGCTTCAGCAAAAAGAAGGAGCTAAGGTTACAGTTGCAACAGTAGGGGATGTAAGTTGCGAGCCAATATTAAGAAAATGCCTAGCAATCGGGGCCGATCGAGCTGTAAGAGTTGATGCTAAGCCTCAAGATGGATTTCAAGTGGCTATGTATTTGGCTACTTTGTATAAAAATAGTGACTTTGACCTAGTCATAACTGGGAGAGAATCCATTGATTACAATGGAGGTATGGTAGGTGGTATTCTCGCTACACATCTTGAAATACCCTATGTTCCCAATTGCATTCAATTGGAAGTAAGTGGTAAAAATTTGACATTACAAAGAGAAATAGATGGGGGAAAAGAAAGCCTAACAGCATCATTTCCAATTGTAATTGGCGCTCAAAAAGGCTTGGTAGAGGAAAAAGATCTTATTATTCCTAATATGCGGGGAATCATGCAGGCTCGTCAAAAACCAATGGAAGTAATTTCACCTGAAGCTATTTCTTGTGAAACATCTGTGCAACGCTTTGAAAAACCAGCTGAAAAGGGTCCAGTAAAGCTCGTGGATCCAGAGAAAATTGATGAATTGATTGAATTGTTAGAAAACGAAGCAAAAGTAATTTAAAAAAATGGCAGTTGTAGTATTTATAGAATCACAGGAGGGAGAAATTAAAAAAGCAGGTTTTGAATTAGCATCATATGGCCGCTCAATATCGGACGCAATGAAATGTGATCTTATTGGTGTAGGGTTCAATATTATTGATCCAAAATCACTTAGCAACTATGGAGTAGATAAATTATACAATATTGAGACTAGAGGAGATTCCTTTTTTGATATTGAAAGATATAGTTCGAGTATAGCTTCAGTCGTTAAAAAAGAGAATGCGAATATTGTTATTGTTAGTAGTTCAGCTGATGGTCGTTATCTTGGACCCATTCTTTCTGTAAAAGTTGATGCAGCTTATATTTCTAATGTTGTTGAGCTACCATCACAATATGAACCTTTAACAGTTAAACGCTCTTGCTTCACTAATAAAGCATTTAATGAAACTCAGAGCTCAAAAAAGAATAATGTTTTATCACTCTCCTCTAATTCATTTGGATTAAAAGAAAAATCAAGTAATATTAAAGTTTTTAGTGAAGATTTCGCACCATCATCAAGTACTCTTAAGGTGAGTAATTTAGATAAAGCTTCTGATAAGGTTAGTATTGCTGATGCAGATATAGTCGTGTCAGGTGGTAGAGGTTTAAAAGGTCCAGAAAATTGGTATTTGATTGAAGATTTAGCTGAAGTCATGGGGGCAGCTACAGCATGTTCTAAACCAGTCTCGGATATGGGTTGGAGATCACATAGTGAACATGTAGGTCAAACTGGAAAACCTGTTGCTTCAAACTTATATATTGCTATTGGAGTTTCAGGAGCAATTCAACATTTAGCAGGAATAAATTCTTCTAAGGTTAAAGTAGTAATCAATAATGATCCAGAAGCACCATTTTTCAAAGCTGCTGATTACGGTATTGTTGGTGATGCCTTTGAAGTAGTCCCCAAATTGACTAAAAAATTAAAAGCTCGAAAGCTTTAGATATATAAAAACGAAAAAATTTTTATAAACAATCTGTTTAAAGATAAATTAGTATTTTTAAAAAAACAGATTTAAAATGAATCGATACATTTTTATAACGATCACATCAATTTTTATTTGTTGTCAGGAATCGCTAAGTCAAGGCTGGGAAAATTTATCTAACCAAGATAGTTTTGAAGGCTGGCATATTTATCAAAACGAATCAGGTGCTAAAAGTGGTTGGACAGTTGAAGAAGGTGTTTTTACATTTGATCAAAATAATGCAAAGGGAGAAGGCAATAAAAGCCTACTAACCGATTCGGTTTATTCGAGTTTTGAAATTGAGTTTGAATGGAAACTCTCTCCAAATTCAAATAGCGGATTTATGTGGGGAGTGAGTGAAGACATGAAATATGAACATCCTCACGTGACTGGACCTGAAATTCAAATTATTGATGCTGAAGTATATGGTGATGACCCAAAACATCAAGTACATAATGTAGGTGCATTATTTGATATGCTCCCTCCTAATAGTATCGCAGCAAAAAAAGCAGGATCTTGGAATAAGTACCATATTAAAGTTGATCATAAAAAAAATCAAGCATTAATTGTACTTAACGAAGTTGAAGTTAACCGCTTCCCATTGTCGGGTGAAGAATGGGAAGATATGGTTAAGAAAAGTAAATTTTCTAATATGTCGGGTTTCGGAAAATATAAAGAAGGTCATATATGTTTACAAGATCATCCTGGTCTAATTTCTTACAAGAATATAAAAATTAAAAGATTATAAATTCATATTAAAATAATGTTAAAATATTTCAAATTCATAAAAAATTGATTAAAAAAATGATCTTTTCATTATTTAATGCAACTATGTTGCAGAAGTAGATTGATTATATTAATTTAGTATATCAATAATTTTAAAACTAACTAAAATGAAAAAATATTTATTATTGCTATTCGCGTTTGCATCTTTTGCAATGGTGTCATGTGAGTCTGACGACGATCATGATGATCACGAGGGGCACGATCACTCTTCATTAGTTCTTGATTCTCCAGCTAGTGTTACTTAAGTAATTTAACTGAAAAGTTAAATTCAAGAGAATGATTTTGGCTTTACTCAAATTAACTTTGGGTAAAGCCATTTTTTTTAAAATGAAATACTTTTTTTATTTTAAATTAATAACTGATTTCTATATTTGCAACTTAGTTGCATTAACATAAGCCAATTTAAATTTTAAAAAAAATGAAAAATATATTTAAAAAAACTTACTTACTATATCTGCCGTTAATTGTATTATTAATTAATTCTTGTAGTAAAGATGATCCTGATGGAATAAATGAACAAGAGTTTATCTCAAATGTTGTTATCAATGTTACTTCACCTGAGGGAACCTTACAGAGCATTGATTGGGATTTAAGCGAGACAAATACGGAAACAATCAATTTAAAGGTAAATTCTAATTATAATGTTGGAATTTCTTTTGAAAATAGAAGTGATCCTACAGAAATTGAAGACGTTACACTTGAAATAATAGACGAAGCTGACGAACATCAAGTATTTTTTGAATTTGCTGATGTTTCTATTGATGTTACTTCCGCTAGCGATGATACTAAAGACGGCTCTAGGGGCGTTTTGCTAAAAAGCGTTTGGAATGCAAGTTCAACAGGTTCTGGTGTAGTCAGAGTTTATTTAATACATCAACCTACAAATTTCAATGCTACTAATCGTGAGGGGTTTGGAGGGTTTAATGATGTTGCAATCGATATACCTGTTACAATATCAGATTAGTGTTTCGATCTGAAATTCAATTCTTTATTATCGTATTTAGTTTTGGTTTAGGGAATTTGATTTACAGTCAGCCCTGCGATCTAATTCTTAAAGGTAAGATTACAGATTTACACGATGATTCACTTTTAATTGGTGCCCTCGTTACTATTCAGGGCACCAATTTTTTTTCTCAGACAGATCTTGACGGGAGATATGAAATTAGTGGACTTTGTGCTGGTAAATATAATATTATATTAAGCCATCCTGAGTGCATAACCATAAATAAAAAAATAAATCTAAGTCAGAGTAGAGTATATAATCTCCAGTTAGAGCACCACGTAGATGAATTAGACGAGATTGTAGTTACTGATTCAAAGGTTTCAAAATTGAGAAAATCCATACAAGAAGTAAGTGTTAATATAAGTGATATAAATTCTTATGGGAGTAATACTCTGGTTGAAGCTTTAAATTATATTCCAGGAGCATCAATTTTGAAGACTGGCAATTCAATTGGTAAACCAATAATACATGGAATGTACGGCAGCAGAGTTGGAATTGTAACTGACGATTTTAGGCAATACGATCAACAGTGGGGTCCTGACCATGCACCTAATATTGATTTTGATTCTTTTGATGTAATCCAGCTAATTAAAGGTGCGGCAGCACTGAAATACGGTGGAGACACGTCTGCAGGCTCAATAATTCTGAGTTCAAAAAGAAAGAAATTAAAAGATACACTTTTTGGAAAATCGAGTTTAAATTTTGAATCTAATGGAAGAGGAGGAAAATTTACTACCAGATTAGAAAAAAACTATTTTAACGGATTTTATATTAACGGAAATTTTACTGGTAAAAGATATGGAGATTTTACAACACCTAATTATGTACTTTCAAACTCAGGGTTTAAAGAGGCTAATTTTTCAATTAAATTAGGAAAAGATTTAATTAGTAAAGGTTGGAATTTAAAATACTCTAGATATAATCTTGAACCAGGTATACTAAAAGCTTCTCACATAGGAAATGTTCAGGATTTATTCTACGCTTTAAATTCAAATGAGCCTAGTATAATTAATGATTTTACTTATGATATTGAGGCACCAAAACAATTGGCCAGACATCAAAAATTGACTTTAAGATATTTTAAGTCATTTGAAAATAATACCAAGTTAGAATTTGGTTATAATTTTCAAAACAATACGCGAAAAGAATTTGATATTAGACGAGGAGGTCGAACAGAGATTCCAGTGGTTGATTTATTACTTAAAACGCATACTTTAAATGGGAGCTTGTCTGGTATTAATATTAAAGATTGGAGTTTTGAATTAGGCCTCAATGGTTTTTTTCAAGATAATTTTTCAACCCCAGATACGGGTGTTAAAAGACTTATTCCAGATTATATTAAATTTGAAACAGGGATTTATTTATTAGGTAATTTTCAAAAAATTAATTCATTTTTATGGGAATGGGGTTTGAGGTTAGATCATGTATCTTATGATTCTAAAAAATATTATTATAAGTCCGTTTGGAATGAGAGGAATTATAACTCTTTATTTAAAGACTTCGAGACAGGGCGAGAATTTGCTAATCAAATTTTAACCAATCCCAAGTTTAATTATTTAAACCTGTCTGCTCAAACAGGCATCTCACTAAATATTTTAAATGATTTAAAGTTTAAAATGTCATATATTTTATCTCAAAGAGCACCAAACCCCTCTGAGTTATTTAGTGATGGATTACACCATGCCATGGCAGCTATAGAATATGGTAGCTTAAGTATAGAGCCTGAAACTAGTCATAAATTTTTATTTAGCTTTTCAAAAAATAATCAAATTTATAATTGGTCCTTAGAACCATTTATTTCTAAAACTTTTGGTTACATATTCATAGAACCTACTGGGCTCAAGCAAACCATTAGGGGTGCATTTCCAGTTTGGACTTATGATAGTACAGATGCATTCCTAACAGGTATTGATATAAATTCATCTATAAAAATTTATAAAAGTCTAGTTTTTGATTTAGGAGCCTCTTACACCTATGCCCAAGATGAAATAAATAAAGAACCTATAATTCTAATTCCACCTCTTAATACTTTTCAAAAATTAAAATTCATACCTTCAAAAGGTAAGTGGACTTTAGAATTTACTAACCAAATAAGTGCAAAGCAAAACAGATTTCCAAATTCAAATTTTATCTTTGACTATATTGAAGACGGAAAACTTGTATCAAAAACTGTAGATATAAGCAGATCTCCAAGAGGATTTCAAAAATTAGACGCAATTTTTTCAGTTCAAATTGGAAATCAAAATAATTTAAAAAGTAGTTTAAGATTGATTTTACAGAATATTACAAACGCGGATTACCGAGATTATCTAAATAGAATGAGATTTTATTCTTCTGAAATAGGAAGAAATTTTCAAGTCCAACTAAACTTTAGTTATTAAATTATGACTAAATACTTTTAAAGAAATTTATATTATTATATTAATTGTTCAAAGTCTATGATGTCATTTATCTATAATCTACTATTAATAGCTATTATACTTTGCCATTTTAAAATTTATTCTCAGGACACTAGTTTAATTGAAGGGGAATATAATGATCCCTCATTACAGACTCAAACTGCATTTGTTGAAGAGATTCTTTATGTTGCAGGGTATGTGCCAGAAGATATTGAGGTTTATCAAACACTTCCAAATTATGCTCACGTTTTTCGAATAAAATTAGATTCAGTTACTGGAGGATTTATATTTGTTCGTTGGGATAAAGAAAAAAAAGAACATTTTATTGCTAACAAAATGATTGATCCAGGGTTTTATTACAATCTTAAGGCAGCACGTGAAATTATGCAAAAGCAAACTCAAAACGCAAGCTTTAGTGTTAAAGACAAGGCCCTTCAAGCTTCTGATCAAGTACAAATTAACGAGGCTGATTTACAAGAAATACGGGAAGCCTATGATCTAAAAGAAGATGAGAAAAGAAAAATAGCTAACGAAATAAAGCAGAAAGAAATACAAAAGGAGCAACGAAAGATTGAAAGGAAAGCTTCTAAGAAAAAAAATAACCTTTAAAATAGTTATTACTTACATATAATAAACCAGTATTTAAATACCCATATTTTCAAAAAGATGTTTTTAATCGAAAGTAATTGTAAGTACGCCATTTTCGATGTTAGTATCAAAACATCTTAAAGATCCAGTGCAACTATTAGAATATGAGTTGAAATGATATTGGCACGTGAAACTATCTCCATCATATTCCCATTTATCACGGTTCCCTTGATGAGGACAGCTATTATCGAATGCTCGTATTTCATCATCAGTAATTCGTACAAGAAGTAAATCTTCTCCTCTATAATTCATCCAGCCTCCAACTGCAGTTAAATCTGAAAAAAGACCATTACTTAGATCAATTACTATTGGTTCTCTTTTTTGAGTACTTGTAGGTGTAGGTGATGAGCTTGAAGCTATTGGACTCGGGTCCGTTTCCTCTGCTGAACAAGCCTCTAAAATTGGTATACCCAACGTCGCAAAAACTATTGGTTTACATGCAGTTTTTAAAAATGATCTTCTATCTTCCATAACAATTTTTTGTTTAAAGTTAAGTAAAATTAAGTAAACGAAATCAACTTAAGCCATATCAACTTTTAATGTATTTTTACTAAAATTTATTTGATATAATCCTAACCTCTGGTTAATAAACAAATATTAATAGATGAATAAAAATTTCGTTTTTTTATTGTTCTTTTTATGTAATAATATTATAGCTCAGAGTATGGGAGAACTTAGTGGTAGAATTTTGGATACCCAAAGTCAACAGCCCTTAGAGGGAGCGACGGTCCTTATTGAAGAAGAAAATATTGGAGCAATTTCTGATGCTGATGGTTACTTTAAGTTAGAAAATATTCCATCAAAATCCTATAATGTAACTGCCAGTTATTTAGGATACGAAAGTGAAACTCAATTTAATGTAATAGTAAAATCTGTAGGTAATATTCCCTTACTTTTTAAACTTGGAGCAATATCAGAAAATTTAGATGAAATTGAACTTATTAATAGTCCTTTCAAAACCAATAGTGAAACTCCATTATCCACTCAAACATTTTCTGTAGTAGAAATTGAAACATATCCAGGAAGTAATAATGACATTACTAAAGTAGTTCAAAGTATGCCAGGGATTTCTCCATCGATTGGGGGATTTAGAAATGATATTATAATTCGAGGGGGTGCTCCAAACGAAACTGTTTATTATTTGGATGGAATTGAAATTCCAAACATCAATCACTTTAGTACTCAAGGCAGTGCTGGCGGGCCAGTTGGTATGGTAAACGTCTCTTTTGTTCGTGAGGTAACTTTATCTAGCTCAGCATTTGGTGCCGAATACGATAATCCACTTTCAGGAGTACTTGCATTTGAACAAAGGGATGGAGATCCAAATAGCTTTGGAGGTAATTTTCGTTTTGGTGCGAGTGAGGCGGGCTTAACTCTAGAGGGACCTTTATTTAGAAAAGAAAAATCGGAACCTGCTAAAACAACATTTTTATTTTCTGTAAGAAGAAGCTATCTACAATTCCTTTTCGAATTAATTGGACTACCTATACGTCCTGATTATTGGGATTATCAATGGAAAATTAAACATGAAATTAACAGATATAATTCCTTGACTTTTATTGGTATTGGCGCTATTGATGATTTTTCAGTTAAAGCTCCTGATGAATTTGATGCAGAACAACAAGCATCATTGGAACAAATTCCAATTATAGATCAACGTAGTACTACTGTGGGACTTTCATGGAAGAAAAACTACAAAAATGGAAAAGGTTTTATGTTAACCGCTATTAGTTCAAATCGTTTAGAAAATATTTTTGCTCGTTTCGAAGATAATACTTCAAAGACAGGAACTATTTTTGAAAATGATTCCTATGAATGGGAATCAAAACTACGTTTTCAAGCCACTCAATATATTAATCAGTGGAAATGGTCAACAGGTTTTAATATTCAAAAATCAAGTTATAATAATACTACTAGTTTTATTTTTTATGATATTGCTTATGAGACAAATTTAAACTTTGCGAAATACGGATTTTTTTTAAAGGGTTCAAGGAATTTTTTTAATGATCGATTAAGCCTAGCTATTGGAGTTCGTTCAGATGCTGATAGTTTTTCTCAAGGGTCTAACCTAATTGATAATATTTCTCCAAGATTGTCTTTATCTTTTGCTTTGACGGACGATCAACGATGGAAGTTTAATACTTCTTTAGGCAGGTATTTTAAAATCCCAACTTATACAATGTTAGGATTTCAGAATCAAAATCTTTTTGTAAACAAGAACGCTTCTTATACTCAAAGTAATCATTATGTCGCTGGAATTGAATACAATCTTACACCAGCCTCTAGGATAAGTGTTGAAGGATTTTTAAAACAATATTCTAATTATCCAATATCTCTAATTGATGGAGTCTCTCTAGCCAATAAAGGAGGAGGATTTGAAGTTCTTGGGAATGAAGCTATTAATTCAGAAGGAATTGGACAGAGTCGTGGTGGTGAATTTCTATTTCAACAAAAACTTTCCAAAAACTTTTATGGTGTCTTTGCTTACACTTATTTTTTTAGTGAATTTTCAGGGTTAGACCTGATTTCTCGTCCATCTGTTTGGGATAGTCGTCATTTAATTTCTTTTGTTGGGGGATATAAACTTAAACGTAACTGGGAACTAAGTGCTCGTTGGCGTTTTGCTGGGAAAAATCCCTATGTCCCTACTAACATAGAGGCAAGTACACTTTCTTATCCTGAAATTATTTTAGATTATGATCGTTTAGGAGATGTAAAGTTAGCTGCATTTAATCAAGCAGATATTAGAATTGACAAAAAATGGAATTTTAACAAGTTATCTTTTAATTTCTACTTTGAAGTACAAAATTTTTTAGCACAGTCTAATCCTTCGCCTGAAGAATATGGATTAAATAGATCTGACGAAGGAACGATTATTTTGCCTCGTAGTTTGATTCCAGTAACTACAAATGAAGGGAATAGCTCTCCTTTACCCTCCTTTGGTTTTGTATTATTCTTTTAATTAAAAATTAATTCTGTAAATCTAAAAGGCCATCAGGAAGTTGAACCTGAATACTTTTTGTTTCTCGGTTAATTTCTAAAATAAATTCATCAGTAACTGGAATCAAAGCTAATTTGCCATCTATTTTTTCAATTTCGAAGAGTGATTGTATCCCTTGGTCTTGGATTCGAATAACTTTTCCGATGTGTTTTTTTCGTTCAATCAATGAAAATCCAATTACTTCGTGGAAATAAAATTTTTTTCCTTTCAATTGTGGAAGAACGCTAAGCGGGAGAAATAAGTCTTTTTTAATAAGTAGCTTTGCATGAGATTCACTACTAACCTGATCAAATTTTATTCTCAGTAAAGCTGATTTATGAATTTGACATTTTTGAATAAAAAACGGAACTAAACCTGTATCTAAATCCACAAAAATGGATTTTAAATTTATATAATTTTCAATGTTGTCACTATCAGTTTTTACAAGTAAATCTCCTTTAAAACTGTAATTTCTAACGATGGTTCCAACATAAAAACAGTCCTCCTTGTTCATCGTTAAAATGAAAACCTATTTTTATTTTTTCTCGTTAGAATCAGCAGAGATATCTTTGGCAGATGTTTCTTCAGCAGCAGTTTCAGCAGGAGTTTCATCAACAGCAGCTTCACTAGGAGTTTCTTCAACAACAGCTTTAGCAGGAGTTTCTTCAGCAGCAGCTTCAGCAGGAGTTTCTTCAGCAACAGCTTTAGCAGGAGTTTCTTCAACAGCAGCTTCAGCAGGAGTTTCCTCAACAGCAGCTTCACTTGGAGTTTCTTCAACAACAGCTTCAGCAGGAGTTTCTTCAGCAGTAGCTTGAGGAGTAGTTACATCACCAGCAGGTTCTTGAGCCGCCTCTTGCTCTGCAGCTAACGCCGCTTCAGCAGCATCGGTGATTCGTTTTTCACTAGTTGCTTTTTCAGCATCCAAACGTTTAGCTTTTAATTCTGCTTCGTGCTTTGATAAGCCTTCTTTTTTTAAATTGATTTTTGCTGCTTTCTCCTTTATCCATTTATCAAACTTTTTGTTAGCCTCTTCCTGAGTGAACGCACCTTTACGAACACCACCATTGAGGTGATGCTTGAACATAGCACCTTTATACGACAATAAAGTACGAGCTGTATCAGTTGGTTGCGCTCCCTTTTCAAGCCAACTTATCGCTTTTTCAATATCTATATTTACAGTGGCAGGATTTGTATTAGGATTGTAAGTACCTATCTTTTCAAGATACCGCCCGTCTCTCTTAGAACGTGAGTCTGCGGCTACCATCCAATAAAAAGGATTACCTTTTTTTCCGTGTCTTTGAAGTCTTAGTTTTACAGGCATAACATATTAACTTATGAGAATTCCCGATTCTCTAATTATTAATTCTAGGGGTGCAAATATAACGGATTTTACATTGTAAAAATGAATTAGTGTAGTTTATTTTAAAGTTCTTCTGATTTATTGTTTTTTTCAAAAAATACATTTAAAATAATTTCATTGTCGAATTTTAAAACTTTGTCATAGAAATAAAAAAATGTATTTTTGCGCACTAAATTTTTCTAATTGATGAACATAAATAAAACTGAAATAGACTCACTAAATGCAGTTATAAATATGACAATTGTCCGTAAAGATTACGAAGATAAAGTAGCTACGGTATTAAGTGACTATAGAAAAAAAGCAAATATTCCTGGCTTTAGAAAGGGACATGTTCCGATGGGTATGATCAAAAAGCAGTATGAAAAAGCCGTAATAGTTGATGAAGTTAATAAGTTGCTTAGAGATCAACTAGATAAATACATCAAGGATGAAAAACTTGAATTACTTGGCCATCCTATTCCAAAGGCCTCAGAGGTTACGCTTGACTGGAAAGCTTCTCAACTAAATTTTGAATTTGAGCTCGGCTTAGCTCCCAAGTTTGATGTAAAACTTAATGTACTTAATAGAGTTATTAAGTATGAAATAGAACCTGAAAAGAAAATGATTCAAGAGCAATTGACTCATATTCAAAAGCAATATGGAAAATTAGTTCCTCAAAATAACGTTCAGAAAGGATATGAAATAACAGCCCAATTTAGAAATCAGGAATTAGACTTAGAAACAATGGTTGACTTTGTTCTTGAAGATATTAGAGCTAGAAAAGCTGTTCAAGACTTCACAAAATCAAAAAAAGGAGGAATACTAACCTTTCCTGTTAAAGGACTTTTTAAAGACGATAATACTGCTAAAAGACTTTTATCAATTGATGATAAAAAGCTTAAAGATATTCTTAAAACAGAAATTACCATTGAACTTAAAGAAATTAATGAGCGTATTCCTGCTGATTTAAATCAAGAACTTTTTGATAAATTATATGAAGTTGGAAGTGTTACCTCAGTAAAACAGCTAGAGGAAAAAATTACTTTAAGTTTAAAATCCCAGTTCGAGCCGCAGTCAAATCAAAAACTTATGAATGATATTTCTGAAACCATTGTTGAAAAAACTAAATTCAAACTTCCAACGGAATTTTTGAAAAAATGGATTCAAACCTCAGGTAATGAGCCAATGACAAAAGAAGATGCGATTGAGGAATTTAAAAAATCTGAAAAAGGGATTCGATATCAGCTAATAGAAGGGAAAATCATAGCTGAAAACAAACTTAATATTTCTTTCGTGGAGCTTAAAGAATATGCAGGAGTTATGGTCCAAAAACAAATGATGCAATATGGGCAAATACCCGAAAAAGAAAAATTGGACGGGATTATTTCAAATATTATGTCAAATCAAGAGGAAACTCGACGAATTTCTGAACAATTAATGGCTGAAAAAATGCTTAATTTTTTTAAAGATAAAGCTCCTTTAAAACCCAAAAAGGTTACTTTTGGTGCCTTTATTAAACAAGCTTACGGGAAAGCACAATAAATTCATTAATTTTGAATAAAATATAGTTTAATGAACTACGGAAAAGAATTTAAAAAATATGCAACTAAACATCACGGTATTAGTGCAATGTACTATGACAAAATTGTAAGTAGTATGACGCCTTACATTATTGAAGAACGACAATTAAACGTTGCTCAAATGGATGTTTTCTCTCGTTTAATGATGGATAGGATTATGTTTTTAGGAACTGCGATAAACGATCAGGTAGCAAATATCATTCAAGCTCAATTACTTTTTTTGCAGAGCACTGATTCCAAGCGAGACATCCAAATGTATATAAATTCTCCTGGAGGAGGTGTATATGCTGGTCTTGGAATTTATGATACCATGCAGTTTATAACACCTAATGTGGCAACTATTTGTACTGGAATTGCCGCGTCAATGGGAGCTGTATTGCTTTGTGCTGGACATGAAGGAAAGCGTTCTGCCCTTCCTCATGCTCGAGTGATGATTCACCAACCGTTAGGTGGAGCTCAAGGTCAAGCATCGGACATTGAAATTACAGCCAGAGAAATTCTTAAACTCAAAGATGAGTTGTATCAAATTATTTCCAAACATTCTGGCCAAACTTTGAAAAAAGTAACTGAAAACAGTGATCGTGATTATTGGATGAAAGCTCAGGAAGCAAAAGACTATGGGATGGTAGATGAGGTGCTAGAAAGTGCTCCTAAATAAAACCTCACAAAGATGAGTAAACCCGATTTAAATTGTTCTTTTTGTGGAAGACCCAAACCAGAAACTCAATTACTGATTGCAGGTCTGGATGCCCATATTTGTGATCGTTGTATAGTCCAGGCTCATGGTATTGTTTTAGAAGAATCCTCTTTTGAGGATAAAAATACATTCCCTATAGAATTAAAACCTCCAAAGGCTATTAAATCTTTTTTAGATGAATATGTTATTGGTCAAGAAGCCTCAAAACGTGTTTTGTCAGTAGCTGTTTACAACCATTATAAGCGTTTACTTCAAGAAAAAACTAGTGCTGATGATGTTGAGATTCAAAAAAGTAATATTTTATTGGTCGGTCCGACCGGTACAGGTAAAACACTCTTAGCACAAACTATTTCTCGTCTTTTAAAGGTGCCTCTCGCTATTGTAGATGCTACAGTATTGACCGAAGCTGGCTATGTAGGTGAAGATGTTGAAAGTATCCTATCTCGTTTGCTTCAAGCAGCTGACTACGAGGTAGAGAAGGCTGAAAAAGGAATAGTATTTATTGATGAAATTGATAAAATTGCTCGAAAAAGTGATAACCCCTCAATCACTAGGGATGTTTCTGGAGAAGGAGTCCAACAGGCTTTATTGAAATTATTGGAAGGAACAGTTGTCAATGTTCCTCCAAAAGGTGGACGTAAGCACCCTGACCAAAAATTTATTGAATTAAATACATCTAATATTTTATTTATAGCTGGTGGTGCATTTGATGGAATTGACGCTCACATAAATAAACGTTTAAATTTACAGGTAATTGGATACAAAACTAGTCTTGAAAAACATAATTTTGATAAAGAAGATATACTACAATATATAACTCCAAGAGATGTGCGTTCTTTTGGTCTGATTCCCGAAATTATTGGTCGACTACCAGTTATAACCCACATGAGTTCACTTAATAAATCAACTTTACGTATTATTTTAACAACACCAAAAAATGCTCTAATAAAACAATACATTCAATTGTTTGCTATGGATAATATTGAACTTCAATTCACTTCAGGAGCTTTGGATTATATTGTAGAAAAAGCACTACAATTTGAGCTAGGTGCGAGAGGTTTAAGGTCTCTTTGTGAGGCAATCCTTAATGATGCGATGTTTGAATTACCAAATTCGGGAGTTAATAAGTTAAGGGTTACAAAACAATATGCAGATCAAAAACTTTCTAGAATCAAATTACCAAAGTTAAAAGTTGTTTCATAGTCAATTTACTTCTAAAAGTTCTTCAAGAATTTCTCTAGAATTTGAAAGCCGAGGAACTTTGTGCTGCCCTCCTAGTTTACCTTTTTTTGATAGCCATTGATAAAACAGTCCTTTCTTTGCTTTATGAACCTTTAATGAATGGAGTGTCATATTTTTATACCTCTTAGCTTCATAATCAGAATTTTCTTCTTGTAAGGCTTTATCTAGAAGAGAGCTAAAAACTTTTAAATCTTTTGGTTCTTTATCAAATTCAATGATCCATTCATGTGCACCTTGAGTATTTCTTTCCATAAAAACTGGACCTGCAGTATAATTCGAAACTACACTTTGAGTTTTTGCGCTTACCTTTGCAAGAGCTTTTTCAGCATTGTCTATGATGAGTTCCTCCCCAAACACATTAATAAAATGTTTAGTTCGACCAGTAACATGAATACGATGTGGGGATAAACTAGTAAATTGAATTGTATCTCCAATTTTATAACGCCATAAACCACTATTAGTGGTTATTACCATTGCGTAGTTGATATTTAAAACTACATCAGAAAGGGGTATTATTTCAGATTCATCTTCTTGGCCCCCTTTCATAGGAATGAATTCATAAAAAATACCATAATCTAACATCAATAGTAATTCATCAGAATGATTACGATCCTGGATTCCAAAAAACCCTTCTGAAGCATTATAAATTTCATAAAAACGAAAGTCTTTTTTTGTGAATAAATCGTGATATAATTCACGATAAGGTTTAAAACTAACTCCTCCATGAAAGTATACTTCAGCTTCAGGCCAAACATCAGAGATCGTTTTCTTTTCAGTTTCTTTTAAAACATTTTGTAATAAAACTAACATCCATGAAGGAACTCCAGCAAGGCTTGTTACTTTTTCATTTATTGATTCTGAAACAATAGCTTTCATTTTGGTTTCCCATTCTGGCATAAGAGAGGTCTTATTACTCGGTGTACTACTTAGCTCTGCCCAAAAGGGAAGGTTTTGAATAATAATGGAGGAGAGATCTCCAAAATAACTATTGTTTTTATTATACAATTCATTACTGCCTCCCAGCCTTAAGGATTTACCGGTAAGAAGTTGAGAGTCTTCATTATTATTAAAATATAAGGACAACATGTCTTTACCAGCTTTATAATGACAATCTTCTAGAGCTTCAGTGCTAAGGGGTATAAACTTGCTTCTAGAATTTGTTGTTCCACTAGATTTGGCAAACCATTTAATATTACTCGGCCAAAAAATATTTTGTTCACCTTTTCGACAACGTTCAATATTTGTTTCAATTTCATCATAATTACAAACTGGAACTCGACTTTTAAAAACATTATAACTATTTATTGTTTTAAAGTCATAAATCATTCCTATTTCTGTTTTTGATGCTGTTTTAATTAAGTTATGTAGTAATTCATTTTGTACTTCGTTAGGATACTTCATAAATAATTCCATTTGGTGTATTCTCTTTTTAAGAATCCAAGAAGCAATCGAATTAAATAAGGGTATAGGCATAAAATAATTATTATCTTACTTTAGGTAAATGTAATTAATTCTTTTCTAGTTTATGTTTGAAGGAATCTTAAAAAAAATGACATCAGAAATTAATAGTCCTATCAATTATTTTCTGCATATGAATGAGGGTTTTATTCATCTAAATCAGTGTATAGGTAAAAATTTAATTATAAGCCATAAAGGCTCCCAATGTTTAAATTGTTTAAAAGAACTACCAATTTTTAGACAAGGCTTTTGTAAATCTTGTTTTTTTGAAAGTCCTGCTGTAGGAGATTGGATCATGCGGCCAGAATTAAGTAAGGCCCACTTAGATCAAGTAGATCGTAATTTGGAATATGAAAAGAAAATCCAACTTCAGCCTCACGTAATTTATCTAGCCCTAAGTAGTCATCTAAAAGTAGGTGTTACAAGAAAAAGCCAGTTACCTACCCGATGGATTGACCAAGGAGCACATGAAGCTATGATTATCGTCGAGCTACCAAATCGCTATTTAGCGGGTATTGGAGAAGTTGCTTTAAAAGATTTTTTTTCTGATAAAACCAATTGGAGAAAGATGTTACAAAACGAATCACAGCCTATTAACTGGAATGAAGCATTTAATAAGGCAATTGACCATTTACCTAACGAACTTAAACTTTACGTGAAACCAATAAAGCAAAACATAGAAAAGATCTATTTTCCAGTAGATTTTTACCCAAGTAAAGTGAACAGCTTAAATTTGTCAAAAACATCTCTTTATAAAGGAAAATTAACAGGTATTCGAGGACAATATCTTTTATTTGAAGACCAAACAGTTTTTAACATCCGTTCTAATGAGGGTCAAAGAATTAAACTGCAACTTAGTTTTTAAAGTTTTTTTGAGAATTAGATAGCATAGCTTGCAATTCAATCATCTCATTTTTTGTCAAATCTCTGTAACACCCAACTTTAGTGTTAAGTTTAATATTCATGATACGAATGCGTTTTAGTTTAATAACTCTATAGTTTAAGTACTCACACATTCTTCGAATCTGACGGTTTAAACCCTGAGTTAGGATTATGCGAAACTGGTTTTTATGAATTTGTTTTACTAAGCATTTTTTAGTAACCTGATCCAATATACGAACTCCATTTTCCATTTTATCAATAAACTCATTTGTTACTGGTTTATTAACTGTTACCAGGTATTCTTTTTCATGACTATTCCGTGAACGAAGAATTTTATTAACGATATCACCATCATTAGTCAGTAGAATTAAACCTTCACTCATTTTGTCTAAACGACCAATTGGAAAAATACGACTAGGATAATTAATATAATCAATAATGTTATCCTTTTCTATTCTTGTATCTGTTGTGCATACAATTCCTTTCGGTTTATTGAAAGCAATATAAATATTATCTTCTAAAAGGTCTTCAACAATTACACCATCTACTTCTATTTTATCTTGAGGTGTTACTTTTTGACCCATTACAACTGCTTTCCCATTTACTTTGATTCGGCCTTCTTCAATAAATTTATCTGCACTTCTCCGAGAACAATGCCCTATTTCACTCAAGTATTTATTTAAACGAGTTTCAGTTTTTTTCTCTTCCATAGCTTAAATATCAATTTCATCTGTAGGGTTTAATTTAAAGGTCTTTCTAAAAATACCTACAAAGAGATAAAGAAGCGGTGTATCTATGGCTGCTACAATTATCTTAAAAAGAAAACTAGAAATAACAAGTCCCCAAAATAGTTTCCATTCTAGTACCCCAAAAACGCTTAATAATCCGACAACTAATACAGTATCAATTAATTGAGAGCTAAAAGTCGAAAAATTATTTCTGAGCCATAGCATTTTACCCTTAGTAAGTCTTTTCCAAAAATGATAAATTCGAATATCTAAAAATTGGGCTAACAGATAGGCAATCATAGATGCCAAAACTGCAATAGGAGAAAGAGCAAATACTTGGTTAAATGTATTATCATCGATTGGAGAATTTTCAATTGCGGGAGCCACATTTGCAATAAGCAGAATTCCCATTGAAAAGAAAGAAGCAAAAATCCCTGTAATTACTACTTTATTGGCCATTTTTTTCCCATAGATTTCGGAGATCAAATCAGTAATTAGAAAGGTAATGGGATATGGAAGAATACCTACTGATAATTCAAAAAGTGGGTTTCCCATAACCTTTAAGCCAAATGGATACCAATAAAAAAATTTCTGAAAAATCAAATTTGAAACTACCAAAGAAGTTATAAATAAGCTTGCCAGAAGCAAGTATATATTTTTAGCTAGTTCCCTTTTTTGAATTGTCATTTAACGAATTTCAAGTTTATAGGGAAGTAGTGCCTGTATATAGGGGAGAGGGCTTGATGATGTATTATTTTTCAATTGTAATAATATTTGATTTGGCACTAGATTTTTTAAAGAATTGTTTATTTGAAGTGAAGGTGTGATTCCTTTTACCATATTTTCTAAACTTTCTTCGAACTTTGGATATTCAATAATATTATATTCTTTAAGTTCGAGGTTTTTTGCTGCTAAATTAATGGCATCTTGTAGCCCTCCTAAATTATCTATAAGACCTAATTCTAGTGCTTGTTTTCCACTCCAAACCCTTCCTTGTGCAAGATTTTCGACAGCCTCAGGACTTAAGTTTCTACCCATGGCAACCCTTTCTTTAAATATATCATAAATATTTTCAATCCCCCTAATGATTTGTTTTTCAAAGGGTTTGCTTAGTGCTTGGTAGGGACTGTAACCAAGAGCGTTTGGATGAGTCTCCACTGATTGGGCTTGGATTCCGATATCATCTAAAAAACTTTTTGCATTGGGTAAAGTAGCAAATACCCCTATTGATCCAGTAATGCTTAAAGGATCTGCGAATATATGATTAGCACCAGCAGCAATGTAATAACCACCAGATGCAGCAACATTTCCCATTGATACAATTACTGGTTTTGATTCTTTCAAATTTTCAATTGTTCTCCAAATTAATTCTGAAGTCAAAGCACTTCCTCCGGGAGAATCTACCCTAATGACAACAGCTTTGATCCAATCATCTTTTGCTAACTCTTCTAGCGTCTTGACAAAAACACCTTGTGCTATTATGGATTCAGAACCCTCTCCATATAAAATAGGACCTTTAGCAAAAACAACTGCAATTCTATCTCTAATTGAAGCATCATAATCAACTTTAGAACGATTAACTCTTTTTACACTAACTATTTTAAGTTTTTCTTTATTATCAAGTCCTAAGCGTGTTTTAATTTTTTTATCAAAAACGTCTTCATAAACTAAATCGTCTACCAGCTTTGATAAAACTGCATCTTGTGGAATAGCAATTTCGTTATTTGCTGCAAGTTCATCTAACTTGTTAGAATCCAAATCTCTTGATATTGATATTTCATCTCTAAGAGTAAACCATATGTCATTGAGTAAGCTACTTATTTGAAACTTATTTTCAGAACTCATTTCATTCTCCAAGAAAGGTTCTACTGCACTTTTGTATTTTCCATGGCGAACAACTTCCATTTTAAATCCATAATTATCTTGAAAATCTTTGTAATAGAGAACTTCGGAAGCAAGCCCCTTAAACTCCATTGATCCTCCAGGATTTAAGAATACAGAGTCTGCTACTGATGCCAAATAATAACCTTTCTGAGTAAAAACATCACCATATGCATAAATGAATTTTTCTTTAGATTTAAAATCATTTAAGGCTTTTCTTATGCTATTAGTTTGAGCCCATCCAGCTGAGAGAAAATCAGAGCGAAGCCTTATTCCTTTAATTTTTGAATTTTCCCCTGCTATTCGAATTGCAGAAAGAATATCTGGTAAACCGATTACTTCTTCTTCAATTCCTAAAAGATTTTGAATTTCATCAAAAACAGGCGGGCGTTCAACGATAGGAATATTCAAATCAAGATCTAGAACACTATTACTGCTAAGTGAGCTTACACCCGTTTGAACATTAATAATACTCGCAGTTGCAGATATAATCAGAAGAAGAATAACAAATAAAAGGCCTAAGGCAGTAAGAGAACCTAAAACTGAGGCTAAAAAACTTTTAAAAAAATTCATTTAAAATGTATTGATGCCACAAATATAGGGTTTTGTAGCTTTGTTGATATTTTTAAATTTAGTTTTGAAAGATCAAATTTTTATTTCTTTGGGTAGCAATTTTGGAGATCGATTAAACTCTATATATAAAGCATTAGCCTTGATTGAGTCATATCCAATTTTAATAAAGTCTATATCAAAAGTTTATGAAACACCAGCATGGGGGTTTGAAAGTGATCCTTTTTACAATGCCTGTATTAGCCTTGAAACAAAACTGAAGCCCAAAGATCTTTTAGATGCTCTTTTACAAATAGAACTAAAAATGGGAAGATCTCGATCTTCAGAAAAAGGATATAGTTCAAGAATTATTGATTTAGACTTACTTTTCTATGGGTATAAAAAAATATTTTCAGCAGAATTAAAGGTGCCCCATCCGAAATTGCACAAACGTAATTTTGTTTTGGTTCCTCTTTTTGAAATTTCCCCTAAATTTAAACACCCTATTTTACATCAAACAATTGAGCAATTACTTAAAAAAACTTCAGATAAATCAATATCAATTCCTTTGCCTTTTGATTTGGAACTCCCACCAATTTTTAAATATTTCCCATTTATAGCAATAGAGGGTAATATTGGTGCTGGGAAAACAACTTTAGCTAAAAGAATATCAAAACATTACAATGCAGAATTATTATCAGAATCTTTTATAAAAAATCCCTTTTTAGAAGACTTTTATAAAGACCACAAAACTAATGCTCTAGTTTTGGAGAACTTTTTCTTAGAAGATCGATTTAAAAATGATACCAATTATTGGAAAAAACAACATGATATTGTAGTTTCAGATTTTTCTCTATATAAATGTTTAGTTTTTGCTTCAGAAAATCTAAATCCTAAAGAATATAGAATTTTTAAAAAAAGATTTGATATGGAGATTAAATTGAAAAAAATCCCTAATCTTCTAATTTTCCTAAAATCTAGTATTCCTAGGTTATTAAATAATATAAAAATAAGAGGTCGTGAATATGAAAAAAATATTGACCAAGACTATCTCGCAGGAATTAAAAAAGGATACAAGAAATTATTTAAGCAGAACTTGCCTTTTCCAGTTTTAATAATTGATGTAAATGAAGTAGATTTTGAAAAAGATCAAAATTCCTTTAATAGTATACTCAGGTCAATTTTTAGGTCTGAGTCTTTGTAAAGAAATCCCAGATAATTAAACCTGTTGCTACACTTATATTTAGGGAATGTTTCGTTCCAAACTGTGGGATTTCAATTGATTTATTACAAATATTGATCACTTTTTGATTTACACCATGAACTTCATTCCCTAAAATAAAAGCATAAGATTTATCCAATTCAGGGTAAAAAGTATCTAAAGAAATCGAGCCCTCTGTTTGTTCTATTGCGCATACCAATTTACCTTCAGATTTTAGTTTTTTGACAACATCTATTGTTGAGTCTACATATTCCCAATGAACATTTTCTGTAGCACCTAAGGCAGTTTTGTGGATATCTTTATTTGGAGGGCAAGCTGTTATTCCACACAGATAAATCTTTTCAATTAGAAAAGCATCTGCTGTACGAAAAACAGATCCAATATTATTTAAACTTCTAATATTATCCAATACTATTATTAGAGGCGTTTTTTTAGAAGCTTTAAAATCATCTATTGATTTACGCTTTAGTTCTTTGTTTTTAAGTTTCCTCATAAATTATCAGAAAAAACAAAAATACATACTCTAAAATTTATGAAGGGATTTGCATCATTGTTTTTGGGGAAACTTTCAAATTTTAAATACATTCGTAAAAATCAATCTTTGTGCCAAAAAAAGTAAAAGAGACCCCACTTATGAAGCAATATAATCGCATTAAGGCGAAATATCCTGATGCTTTGTTGCTATTCCGTGTTGGAGATTTTTATGAAACTTTCGGACATGACGCAGTAGAGGCATCAAAAATTCTTGGGATAATTCTAACAAAACGTGGAGCTGGAAGTACGAGTGAAACCGAGCTTGCTGGCTTCCCTCATCACTCTATAAATACATATCTACCTAAACTTGTAAAGTCTGGTTGTCGTGTTGCGATTTGTGATCAGTTAGAAGACCCTAAAATGGCCAAGACAATCGTTAAACGAGGAGTCACAGAATTAATCACCCCAGGGATTTCACTTCATGATGATGTTTTAGATCAAAAAAAAAATAATTACTTAGCAGCTGTTTTTTATAATAAACGTTGGGGAGTTTCTTTTTTGGATATATCTACAGGAGATTTTTTAGTTTCAGAAGGGAATGTGGAAGAAATTGAACAATTACTTCAAAGTTATATTGCTAGTGAGGTACTAATTCCTAAACCTAAAAAACAAATTTTCAAAGAACATTTTGGTACACAATACCCATGCTTTTATATGGAAGATTGGTCTTTTGAAATTGACACTGCAAAGCAAAAATTAATCTCGCATTTTAAAACTCATTCCCTAGAAGGTTTTGGGATTAAAAACTATGATGTAGGGATTTGTGCTGCTGGGGCAATTATGCACTACCTTTCTGAAAATCAGCATGATAAACTTAAGCATATAAACCGAATTGCTCCAATAATTAAAGACAAACACGTTTGGTTAGATCGATTTACTCAAAGAAATCTAGAGCTTTTTCAGCCTAATCATCCTGAAGGTGTACCCTTAATCAATATTATTGATCAATCTAAGACAGCCATGGGAGCACGTCTATTAAGAAGATGGTTAGCTTTTCCATTAAAAGATATAAAGCCAATTGAAGGAAGACAAAAATACGTAAAAGAGTTTTTGCAAGAGGAATCACTTTTAGAAGGAACACTGGAAGCACTTTCACAAATTATTGATATAGAGAGAGTAATGGCTAAAATAGCAACAGAGAAAATTTCTCCCAGAGCATTAAATCAATTAATAAACTCGCTTAAAGTTATAGAAAAACTTAAGATTAGAATCAATAATGAAAAATCATTAATTTTAAAAAAACACTTTGAGGGCCTTCCTTCTTGTCAAAATATTTTGACTTTACTAGAAAAAACCTTACACAAAGATGCCCCTGTTTTAGTTTCCAAGGGAAAAGTCATTGCCGAAGGATTCTCAGAAAAGTTAGATCATTTACGAAATTTAAGAAGCACATCTCAAGCTCATTTAGACGCGATGTTGAAAAGGGATACTGATCTAACTAAAATACCCTCTCTTAAAATTGCATTTAACAATGTCTTTGGCTATTATATCGAAGTTAGAAATACTCACAAAGATAAAGTACCAAAAGATTGGGTTCGCAAACAGACTTTGGTAAACGCTGAACGCTACATTACAGAAGAATTAAAAAATTTTGAAACAGAAATTCTTCAGGCAGGAGAACTTATTCAAGCCTTAGAGCAAGAACTTTTCAAAGATTTAGTTGAAAATTTGCAAAAGAATCTTGAAGTTTTAAAAGAAAATGCAACTGGAATAGCTCGGCTGGATGTGCTCAGTAACTTTGCAAAAATGGCAAAAAAGAATAACTATTGTCAACCAAAAATGACACTGGATACTTTTTTAGATATAAAAGGTGCAAGACATCCAGTAATTGAAAAACAATTACCCTTGGGTACTCCCTACATTTCTAATGATCTATACTTAGATAGAAAAGAGCAACAAATCATTATGATTACCGGACCAAATATGTCAGGAAAGTCAGCATTACTTCGCCAAACTGCTTTGATTTCTCTTTTAGCTCAAATGGGAAGTTTTGTTCCTGCAACCAAGGCCACTTTAGGGATTGTAGATAAGATTTTTACTCGTGTAGGAGCCAGTGATAATATTTCCGTAGGAGCTTCGACTTTTATGGTCGAGATGAATGAGACTGCTTCTATCCTAAATAATATTTCTGAAAGAAGTTTAGTCTTATTGGACGAAATAGGCAGAGGAACAAGTACTTACGACGGAATATCCATCGCTTGGGCAATTGCTGAATATTTACATGGGCATCCGTTTCGACCAAGAGTTCTATTTGCTACTCACTATCATGAATTAAATGAAATGACTCAGGTTTATTTAAGAATTAAAAATTTTAATGTGTCTATAAAAGAGACAAAAGATGATGTTTTATTTTTAAGGAAACTAGTTCCGGGTGGGAGTGCGCACAGTTTTGGAATTCATGTTGCAAAAATGGCAGGGATGCCCCAACACGTTTTAGGAACTGCAAAGGCAAAACTAAAAACTTTAGAAAATTCACACGATCTAAAAAAAGATTCTCTAAAAAATGACTCTGATTCGGACTTACAAATGAGCTTTTTTAACCTAGACGACCCTTTACTTGAATCTATAAGGGAAGAGATCAAAGCGCTAGATATAGATTCACTAACACCAGTTGAGGCCTTAATGCAGTTGAATAATATCAAACAAAGACTTTCTCGAAATAAGTGAGGTGGAAACCATGAAATAAAAGGGTTGATTTTTTGATTTAAAACATTGAGCCATATTTAGATTTTATTTTAAATTTACAGACCATTTCGCGAAAGTAGCTCAGGGGTAGAGCATCACCTTGCCAAGGTGAGGGTCGCGGGTTCAAATCCCGTCTTTCGCTCTGTCATTTGCTCGGATGGTGGAATTGGTAGACACGTTGGACTTAAAATCCAATGACCATTGCGGTCGTGCGGGTTCAAGTCCCGCTCCGAGTACAAAAGGAGAGATGAATGCAAGTTCCTCTCCTTTTTTATTTTAAATAATCGACAACTATTAGGATTATAAGTTTTTTTTTATATTTATTATAATTAATATATCATCAATATGAAAAAATTATTATTATTTTTTATAGTGTTAACCTTAAGTGCTTGTAACAATGTTGTTACTGAAGCCCCTTTAATGGAGGAGACAAAAACAAATGGAGAACCTGACGGACCTCATACTTCAAATGAATGGAAAATATGGGCTTACAGTACTGCAGCTCCCTCATTTATTGCTTCGGGATGCACAGTAGTGGATGTTGATGGGACTGTGCTTAGAGAAGGTAATAATGGATGGACAGCTATGGCAGGTAATCCCAGAGGTATGTCAGATCCGGAGAATGGATGGAAAGACCCGCACGAAGCAATGCCAATGGTTGCAGATGCTCAAGGTATGAAATGGGCCATGGCCTATATGGGTGGGACAAAACCTGAACTAGATTACGATGGATGGATGTATATGTTACATGGTGATATGGGAGAAGATAATTCCGTAGGAATGAGATTGAGTATTGATAGTGATGGAAAAATTGATATAAAGGAAAAAGAGACAGCAGCTGAAGGTCAATGGATAGTATCTGGGCCTCATTTAATGTTAATGCCTAAAGATCCAAATTCTCTTAAGGGTTTAACTACTGATTTTAATTCTGGTGGTCCATACATTATGTTTCAGGGAACAGGATATGATCACGTTATGATTCCAGTTGAGGGATATTATGATTACCAACCCAAACAATAAATAACTCCGAATAACTTGATATAAAAATAACCTCCTTGCTAAAAAGGAACTGGTATTTATTAGAAGTCTGAAAAGTTAAAAGTCACAATCAGGGATAACAGACCCATGAGGATCTATCTGAGCATTCCCCAGAATTTCCTGCATTCGAAGAAAAAACTTTGTGTTTTTGATGTGCTCAACCTCTTCAGCAATCTCATGCACCTCACCTAAACTAAATTGCATTTTTTCTACTAAATAAAGTTCAATTAAACGATGTTTCGCAATGATCTTAACTGCAGTCTTTTCTCCTGATTTTGTAAGAATAATTGGCTTGTAGGGTTTAGTATTTACCAAATTCATAACAACTAATTTTTTAATCATGTTAGACACTGTTGACTTACTCACATTAAAATGATTTGAAAGAGATGTTACACTAATTTTAATGTCTTTTTCAGCCATCTTATAAATAATCTTTAGATAATTTTCTTTTTCAACTGTCTTTTGCATAAATTTGTTTTGTACTATAAAACTAATTAATATTTTTGTAAATGAATATTTATTATGATAATTCGTACATTATTCTTTTTATTTCTTTTTAAAATAGCCTCTGCACAAGAATTTTCTATAACAGGAAAAGTTTTATCTAACGGTCAACCATTAGAAGGTGTTACGGTCCTTTTAAAGGGCTCAAATATTGGAGTTATAACAAATTATAAAGGTAAATTCCAGTTAGATTTAAATAATCTTAAAAATGAAAAATTGATATTTTCATACATAGGTTATAATCCAGTTGTAAAAAGAATAGATCCCCAAAATTTAAACTTAGGAACTATAATATTAAAAGCTGATGAGAATTTAGATGAGGTTGTTATTTCAGGAACTTTAAAGCCAGTTTCTAGGCTGGATAGCTCAGTTCCAGTTGAAGTATACACTCAAACTTTTTTTAAATCTAATCCAACAGCTTCAATTTTTGGGGCCTTGGAAAATATTAATGGAATCCGTCCTCAGTTAAATTGCAATGTTTGTAATACAGGGGATATTCATATAAATGGTCAAGAGGGAAGTTATACAATGATACTTATTGATGGCTTACCAATAGTTAGTGGACTATCAACTATCTATGGATTATCTGGTATTCCACAATCTTTAATTGAACGCGTTGAAGTTATAAAAGGTCCTGCCTCAACACTTTATGGTTCAGAGGCTATTGGAGGTTTAATAAATTTAATTACTAGGCTACCTGAAAATACATCTAAATTGGTAGTAGATTCTTTTCTTTCTGGATGGGGAGAAGTTAATACAGATATTGGATACAAGTATAGTTTATCTTCTAAAAATTCAGGCTTATTAGCAGTTAATTATTTTAATTATTCAAACCCAATAGATAATAATCAAGATGGCTTTACTGATTTAACGTTGCAAGACCGATTTTCTATTTTTAACAAGCTAACTTTCGGAAAAAAATTGTCAATTGCAACACGATTTATCTATGAAGACCGTTGGGGAGGTCAAATAAATTGGTCACCTGAATATCGTGGTGGAGATAGTCTTTATGGAGAAAGCATTTATACATCAAGATTTGAAATATTTGGTAAATACGAATTTAATCCTAAGCTTTCAATTAATTTTAGCTTTAATGACCATAATCAAAATTCCTTTTATGGATTAACTGCTTTCAATGCAAATCAAACTATTGGATTTGGACAGTTTATTTGGAATCAAAAAGTAAAACGGCATGATATTCTATTTGGATTGGCCTACCGTTATACTTATTATGATGATGACACTACAGCCACACTTAATGAGTTTACTTTATTTAATGAACCTTCAAAAATGCATTTACCAGGTTTATTTTTTCAAGATGAGATAAAATTCAATTTAAAAAACACTCTATTATTCGGTTTTCGTTATGATTATAATTCTATTCATGGAAATATTTTGACACCTAGGATAAATTATAAAATTAGTAATTTAGATAAGAGCACAACATTTAGATTAAGTATTGGATCGGGTTACCGTGTAGCTCAAGTTTTTACTGAAGATCACGCAGCGTTAACCGGAGCTCGTGATGTTATATTTATAGAAGAGTTAGATCCGGAAAGATCATGGAATATAAATGGTAATTTTCTTAAAAAATTATACTTAAAGCAAGGGGCTATGATTGACTTTGATTTTAGCATTTTTCACACCCGCTTTTCAAATAAAATTATCCCAGACTATGATACAGACCCTAATAAAATAATTTATACCAACCTTTATGGAAGTTCAGTAAATCAAGGAGCTTCTTTCAATTTAAATGTTTTAATTCAAAATGGAATTAGAGTTAATTTAGGTGCAACTTATATAGATTCTTATATATATGAGGAAGATCTAAAAATAACTCCATACCTGACCGAAAATTTTCAAGGGGTTTGGAAAGTTGAAAAAAAATGGAAAGCTTCAAATCTTGTATTAGATATTACAGGAATTATAACTGGTCCAATGAGGTTACCAATATTAGGGCCTCTAGACCCTAGACCCGATTACTCTTCAATTTTTCATATTCTAAACTTCCAACTTACCAAGTCTTGGAATAATACTTTTGAAACCTATGGAGGTGTAAAAAACCTTCTTGATTTTACACCATCTAAAGACAGTATTGCAAGATCATTTGATCCGTTTGATAATGGAGTTACTTTTGATAGTGAAGGAAACGCATTGTCAACACAAAATAATCCTTTTGCATTAACTTTTGACCCTTCATATGTTTATGCATCAAATCAAGGTATTCGGTATTTCTTTGGCTTAAGATGGAAACTTAATTGATTTTAGTTTTTCTGTATAAATCGCCTCAAATTTGTTTATAACTATATCAGCTTTACTATAATCTTGATTTTTTGAATGTCCTCCATCAAATGCAACACAAAAAATACCTGCAGATTTAGCAGCTATAATTCCATTAGTGGCATCTTCAATAACTAAACACTCTCTTTTTGAGTGACCAGTAAGTTTTGCTGCTTTTTCAAAAATCTCGGGATGAGGTTTGGAGGCTTTTAAATTAGCACCGCTTATTTTTGCTTTAAAATACTGATTCAAATTAAATTTTTCAAAAATCATGTTGATATTTGGCATTGAAGCTGATGAAGCAAGTACTAGAGAAATCCCATTTTTCTTATAATGTTGAATCAATTCCAGTACACCATCAATTAATTTAAATTCATGACCATTTTCAAATAAATTTTTAAAATGTTTTCGCTTAGTTTTAACTAATAAGTTGGGAGAGTGTCTTATTGAGAACTTATTACATAATCTTTGACAAATAGGCAAGGTAGACATGCCAGTGAAAGATCCATATAATCTATCGGAAACCTTTAGATTATATTCTTTAAACATCATTTGGTAAGCTTTTTTATGTAATGGTTCACTATTAATAATTACCCCATCCATATCAAAAATTACAGCTTTAATCATATTTAAAATTTGTCTTAAACTTAATATAAAACTATAGTAAGAATAGTAAAAAAACACCTAAATAATACTCCAAAATTATTTTTATTAGTAATAAGTAACTAAATTTATTAAATGAGTTTAATTCTCTTGTTAATAATTTTCACATTAACTAATGGGTCACAAACTGACTGGCCTATCTATTTCGAAAACGATAAAATTGAAATTTCATTTAAGGATACATTATGTAATGATCTTAAGAATGGGGTTTCCTTTGAATACTATATGATTAAAATAAAAAATAAAACAAATGAGATATTGGTCGTAAATTATTATTTAGGGAATCAAAAGAATGAAGAAAATAAGGTTGCATTTGTATTAAATCCAGCTGAAATTAAAAAAGGAAGTTGTAATTATGACCCAATAAAACTGAAACTTTTTAAGGCAGAAACTAAAAATAAAAAGCCTAGCTCTCCCACAAAATTTAGTTTAAATAATATTGAAGCGATTGAGGTATACTAGGCTAATTCTCTTTTTTTTATATGTAAACCATACTCTTGGTCAAAGTGTTGATTTTACAGCTTCACTTGTTTCGAAAACATGCGATGGAACTACTATGAAGTTTGATGCTACCTTCACACCTGGTGCAACAAGTGTAACGGAATATGATTTTAATGATGGAAATCTACCAGCTGGCTGGGATTCTTCTCCACACGTTGTTAGCCAACCATGTAATCCCCCCAAAGGTGAAAGATCTCCACCATCAAATTATTTTTGGGCAACTACTCTTCAATCTGGAGGTAGTAATAATGGAAAAAGATTTGTTCAAACTTCAGCTGAGGATGTTTCTCAGGGCGGTAGTATCGAATTTTATATTCGATATGGTGCTGATGATCCAGATAGTGGTGGTTGTGAGGATCCTGATTTGGCAAATGAAGAAGTTTACTTGCAATATAAGCTTGATGGCGGAGCTTGGATAAATATGTATGAAGATTGGGATACTGTTAGTAACAAGTCTGCTGCTTGGTATAACTGGTATTTTCAAAGCGTTCCAATTCCTGATGGAGCCAAGTCGAGTTCAACTCAATTTAGATGGTATCAACCAAGCAATTCTGGTTCTCCCTGGGATAATTGGGGTCTTGATGATATCGTTGTCAAGGCTATCTCACCTCCTTCAGCTTCTTGGGAGTCAGGTTATAGCGGACTTAGTAGTGATACATTTAATGTTGCATCCAACACAGTTTCTTTTACTAAACTTTTCCCTCCAAGCAACCAAGACAAAGTTTATTCAGTTTCGGTATCAACAACTTTAACTAATGGAACTATAATTGGAGCAACAAATGATGTAACTGTTCCAGCAAGTGATAATTCTATTCCTTCAATTACTACATCAAACATTGCTACAAACACTCTTACTGGTCTTTGTAAGACAAATGTTGATCTCGACAATCCTGTTGTTAGTGATGATTGTTCAGTAGCTGGTTATGTAGGAATTATATCTGGATATTCAGGGAATTTATCAGATTATGAGTATCCCATAGGGGTAACTACAATAACCTGGACAGTTTCAGATACAGCTGGAAATATAAGTTCAACTTTTCAATTTATAACAGTCATTGATAATGAAGACCCTGTTCTAACTATACCAGCAGATATTATTACAAGTACTTGCTCGGTTGTTATTGGGGTTGCTTCAGCTACAGATAATTGTTCAACTTTAACCCCATCTTATACTATTGCTTCCAACGGAGGAGCAATTGGTTTAGGTAGCAATACAATAATTTGGCATGTTACAGATCTAGCAGGAAGAACAGTTTCAAAAACCCAATCTATTATTGTTTCAGACACTACTCCACCAGTAATTACAGCACCGCCTAATCTTGAAAATAAAAAAACTGATAATGGTTCTTGTTTGGCAACAAATCTTAACCTTGGAATTCCTAGTACTTCTGATGATTGTTCTGCAGTTACTTATGTAGGATCTATAGATGGATATACTGGTGTTTTATCAGATTATGAATATCCAATTGGAGTTACTACTATAACCTGGACGGTTTCAGATACAGCTGGAAATATCAGTTCCACGATTCAACTAGTAACAGTAATCCATGAACAACCCCCAATAATTTCTATCTCGGAGACCACTAAAATAATATCAACTTGTGTTGCTATTTTGGAAGACCCTGTAATTACATCATGTGGTAGTTCATATACAATTTCTAGAAATCCTGTAGGGAATCAGTTTAATACTGGCTTAACAACCATAACTTGGACAGTAACAGATACTTTTGGAAATACCGCAACTTCAACTCAGTTTATTAATTATATTAGCCCAGTTCCAGGAATTACTCTACCAGCTAATATAGAAGTAGATGCCTCTCTTGGATCTTGCGGAATTTCAAATGTAGATTTATCACTTGGAACTGCAATAGGACATATCTCATGTGGTAATAATACCCCTACTAATGATAAGCCAGAAGAATTTCCAGTAGGTATTACTGCTGTAACATGGACTGTTACAGATACTCAAAGTGGTCAAACATTTTCAAAAGTTCAAAGTGTTACAGTTAATGATGTAGAACCCCCAATTATCCGTGTAAATGACAACATAATACTCTCATTAGATCAAGCATCTTCAATAAACTTAGATTGGACTCTTATAGACAATGGAAGTGAAGATAATTGTGCTATAAAAAGTTTTTCAATTGAAGGTGAAGCATTTGAAACCATTGATTCAAAAGCATTTTCTTCTAATTTTAACTCACCGCCACAAAATAGCTCTTTGTTAGGTGATGCTAAAATTGAAGATGGGGTTTTGAGTTTAACTTTACTTGAACAAAATTCGTGGGGAGTATTAAATATCAATCCAGATGTTGATCCCTCACAATATTTTGAAATAACTTTTAAACATAAACAGTCAGGGGGAGGTTCGACAAGTTCTCCTGGAGCTGATGGAATGGTTTTTAATTTTGGGCCACCACTTATTTATAATTCATATACTGAATTTGATAATCAAATTCCCCAAACTGGTTTAACAGTTTTATTTGATCAATACGAAAATAAAGAGATTGTTTACTGGAAAGGATCAGAAATTGGAAGAAGCGAGACTTTAAGATTCAATTCATTGACTGAGGTAAAAATCACCTATAATGAGAATGGATTAAGTTTTTCAGGATTTGATTTATCTATTAATAACGTGAATTTAGATAATTATTTGGTTTCAGAATTATCAAATTGGGAATTAAGTTTTGCTGCCAGAACTGGGACTTATTATAATTATCATGTAGTAGATGATTTAATATTATCTTATAAATCGAATCCATCAACAAGTAAGACAAGATTAAAAAATGGAGGAAAAGAATCATCATTAACAACTTTTAATTGCGATAGCTTAGGAATTCAACAGCTTATTTATACTGTAACTGACTCTTCTGGTAACACAAGCTCCAAGACTTTAAATATAAATATAACAGATGATAATGGCTTTTGTAACTCTAATGATCCTCCCATAGAATCAAGCGGAGGAGAAACAGATTCTGGAGAAACATCTTCTGGGGCTGGAATAGATTCAGATGGAGATGGATTTCTAGACTCTTCTGATAAATTTCCATTTGATCCTACCGAATGGTTCGATACAGATTCAGACTTAATAGGAAATAACAAAGATTTAGATGACGACAATGATGGTCAATCTGATTTAGTTGAATTGGATTGTGGTTCTGATTCTTTAAACAACTTATCTAGATCTGATGACACCGATTTTGATGGGCTTCCGAATTGTTTAGACCCAGATGATGATAATGATGGATTTGAAGATCAAATTGAAATAAATGAGGGAACAGATCCTTTAAATGTATATGAATTTCCTTTCCCAGATGGTGATGGTGATGGTGTTCCATTCTATATGGGATCTTTTCAAAGTTTTAATGATAATTGTCCAGATATTCCAAATCCAAATCAGTTAGATGCTGATGATGACGGTTTAGGTGACTTATGTGATAACTGTATCAATGTAAAAAATAAAGATCAATTAGATTTTGATCAGGATGGAGTAGGCGATCTCTGTGATATTTGTCCAAAGGACTTTAATCCAAAACAAGAAGACTATGATAATGATTTAATCGGAGATATCTGTGATTTAGATGATGATAATGATGGGCAATCTGATGAAGATGAAATAGCTTGTGGATCAGATCCTAAAGATGAAACCTCGCTAAGCCCAGATTTTGATGAAGATGGAATTTTAGATTGTTTTGATTTAGATAATGATAATGATGGTATTGAAGATTCAATTGACCAAAATCCTACTAGCTTTGATGATGTTTTAATAAGCCAGTTTATTTCTGACAATGGAGATGGAATTAACGATCATTTTATAATATTGAAAATTGATAACTATCCAAATAGCCTGTTGTCAATTTATTCTCGCAGCGGGGTCTTAATCTATTCAAAACTTAATTATCAAAATACTTGGCCAGCTGACCAAGCAGGTAAAGAATTTCCAGAAGGCAGTTATTTTTTCAGATTAGATTTGGAACAAGACGGGAATATTGATTATCAAGGTTGGCTTTATTTAACACGTTAAGTATTATTTAAAACTTTTTCAATTAATTTTTTTGTTTTAAAAGCTCCTTGTTTTCTTGAAATCTCATTTCCAGAAAACTCTACGCCAGCAAAAGTAAAATGAGGAGAATTTTCTAAAATAGAAAACATTTTTTTGAAATCTGTAGTTGTTTCCTCACCGTGTTTGTCAAAACTCTCTGATTTAGCACTAATTGCACGAATGTAAGGAGATAGTAATTTAAAACCTTCGTAGGGATTGGGATAATATGTATCTGGATTTCGCTCTAATGTCCAATTTGTAAAGTCACCTAATATACCTACATTTTTAAGCTTTACACCTCTCATAAGAGCAATCATCCACTCAGGATCAGATGAATACCCGTTGTGGTTTTCTATTAAAAGGTCCAAACCTTTTGATGAGGCATAATTTGCTAATTCTCTTACTCCCTCGATAGCATATTTAAGTTTTTCTTTATAGGGTATTGTGATATATTCGCCACAAACATTTCTGACGGCTTTACAGTTTAGGGCGGCTGCAACATCGATCCAATATTTATAAGTAGCTATAGCATCTCTTCGTTTTTTGGGATCTTTATCGCCAACATCGCCTTTACCTCCTGTTAGCAATACAGCACTCTTAACATCAGATACTTCCATTGCATTATTCATGCGTTTAATATACTCCTGATCTAGCCTAGGAGGAAAATGGAACATTTCATGGTCGATATAGTCAAAACCCAAAGATTTTGCTACCTTAGGAAAATCAAGTAAGTCTATATTTAAGGGATCATCACCACCGTAACCTGATCTAATTAGTGACCAAGGTGTTAGGGAGACCTTAATATTTCGTTTAATATCCATTTGACTTTTAAAGCCTGACAAACTCAATATTCCAAAAGCACTAAAGGCAGAGTTATAAATAAATTTTCTACGTTTCATTTTTTTATATTAAAAGTTAAAGTGAATTAATTTCGTTATCCATCCAGGAAAGTCTTTTTTCTATCCACTCTTTAAGGTAGTCTATTTCCTCTGAATATCTATTACCTATAAAATTGTTAGGCCATATATATTTCCCTAAAATCAACCATTTCCCAAAGTTCCTTGTGGAAGCGTCACTTTTTTCTAACTCGAGTTTTAAATCTTCTATAATAGTCATTATGAATTCATTCGAAAATTGATTTGATCTGAGTAAGGACCATCTTTGTTTGAGTGCTAAAACATAATCGGGGTCTTCTAATAATCGCTTCCACCAAAAAGGAACATGCATTCCATCTTGAGGACAGATTTTATTGAAATCCATCGCCCACCCAGATGTCAACTCTCCTCCACAATAATTTGCGTTTCCAAATGCGATATTAAAATCCCAAATTGGGCCCATGTTTAGTTTACCTCCTATATCTTTATTCATAAAAGTGCTAATTCTATAACCATCAACATTTCTTGAAATTTCATTTAAAAGAAAAAAATCAATAAAAGTCTCAACATTTATAAATTGCTTGTATCCATCTTCTTCCGACTGAAAGTTTTCAGAGGCCAAAGCATTTTCAAAATCTTGAATATAATTTTTAATGTATTCTTTTTGATCTAAAGAGATATCCCTATTCTTTGGATATTCATAAAGAAAAACAGGATTTTTATTTAGCCCTTTGACTCCTGCTGAGGTATATTCCGACATAAATGCAATGTCTGAATTGAAAGAATCTCCATCGCCTGTGGGTTTGTCAATTTTAATAATATAACCTCCTGAAATATCCTCAGGTTTGTTTTTGCTTATGTTGACTCTATTTTTATCTCTTTTTATTTTCTCCATTAGAACATAAACCCCTAAGAATTCTTCGTTTATTTCTAAGTTGTAGAATTTTGTTTTTGTTGCATACAGGCCAATATCATTTGATAAATTATAAATGAGAACATTTCTAATAAGAGATTTATCACTGAATGGTCCGTAAAGAATCCAATCTTCCTCCTCGGGATAACCTGCAAGGGATACATCTAAATCCTCACCAGTCTCATCCCATGTTTCAAAGCCATATGATTTTTTATCAAAAAATTGAGAAGAAGAACCTCTAATTTCAATTCCTATATTATGCTCTTCTAATTTTTCATCCCCTTGATAAATTTCTAAAAATCCTTTTATTTTTGGTTCATCAACAATTGGAACTGAATAAGTATCAATGTCAATGTAAGGTAGCGGGGGAAATTCAGAAACAGAAGTTTCCTCAACAGTTAATGTTGGTGGAGGCACATATGGATCTGGATTATCCCAAGTGCTGCAGCTTACGCACACAACTAATAGAATGTGAAGATATTTTTTTTTCATGTTTATGGTTTTAGATTGAAATTTACTAAAAAGAAATAGATTCTACATAGACCATTTATTAATAGTTCTAATCTTAATTTTTTTATATTGAAATTAAATAATCCAAATGCAATTAATCCTTTTTGTATTATCATATTTTAGCTTCATATATTTTTCAAGTAATACAATTGATATAGAGGTCATGTCTTATAATATTCGATATGATAATTCCAAAGACGGAAAAAATCAATGGAGTTTTAGAAAAAAAACTCTCATTAATTATTTTTCGAAGAGTTCCCCAGATATTATTGGAATGCAAGAAGTATTAAATAATCAGCTAACTGATCTTTCGACTTCATTGGAAGAATATGATTATGTAGGGGTAGGTCGTGAAGATGGCAAAACAAAGGGCGAGTATAGTCCAATACTATATCGAAAATCAAAATATAAAGTATTGAAGTCTTCTACTTTTTGGCTTTCTGAAACTCCAAATATAATTTCTGTAGGATGGGATGCAGCATTAGAAAGGATTTGCACATATGCTCTTTTTGAAGATCGAAAAACAAAAAAACAATTTTGGGTATTCAACACTCATTTTGATCATAGAGGAAGAGTAGCCAGAGCAGAATCGGTAAAGCTTATTCTTAATCAAATTTCTAGGCTTAATACTGAAATCCAACCTACATTGATCACGGGAGATTTTAATTTGACTCCAGAAACTGACCCTATTAAAAAACTTCAATCTAGATTTCAAGATGTAATGGGCCAGCTCAATTCAAATGATTTATCCTATGGAACATTTACAGGATTTGATACAACAAAAAATGCTACCAGGAGAATTGATTATATCTTTCAAAAGGGTTTTAATGTAAAAACTTCAAAACACATATGGATTAAAACTCCTAAAGATTTATGGGCATCTGATCATCACCCAGTTTTTTTGAAATGTTCCTTTTAATACTTTTATAATTTTGTTCAAAATCTTACCTATATTAGTAAAAATTTAATCATGAAAAATTTATATTATACTGTATTAACTTTATTTTTTGGCTCATTAATCCAGGCTCAGGAATTTAAAGTTTTAGATAAAAGCCCTCTAGATATGATTGAATATCCAGGCAACCGTGGTGAAGGAAAATGGGCTAGAATTTTATACAGTCGTCCACAACTTAAAGGCAGAAAATTCGAATCTATAGTCCCAAAGGATAATATATGGAGAATGGGTGCCAATGAGTCTACTGAATTAACCCTTTTTGTTCCAATGAGAATTGGAGAGACCTTAGTAGATAGAGGAGCTTATACAATGTATGCTATACCTTCAGAAAAACAGATAACTATTATCATAAATAAAGCCACACATGTTTGGGGAGCATATAGTTATAATAAAAATCTTGACGTTGTTAGAGTTACAGTTCCTATTACAGAAAACGATGATTCACTTGAGGCTTTTTCTATGATTTTTGGAAAAAGCGACGGTAATGGAATGAATCTTCACTTTGGATGGGACACATTTAGGGGTAGCCTAAAATTTTCAAAGTAACTTTTAAAAAGTATTGTAATTTTAATATTCTTGAAAATTATTTCAAGAGTATTTTTAGTGCCTCCTCTAGATTTTTTTCTAGTATTTTATAACCCTCAAGAGTTAAGTGAACCCCATCACCACTGTGTTTTTTTGACATTCCATTATAGCCATTATTTAGTGCTTTGAAATAATCTAAATAAAATACCTCATTTTTTTTAGCATAGTCTTTAATCATTTCGTTTAATTTGGGGATTTTGATATTAGGTTGCAAGCCAGGACTCCAGGGGTAATTAAATGCCGGAAGAACGGAACATAAAATTACTTTTACACCATTAGCTTGAGCGATTTCGGTCATAGATTTTAAATTGTCTAAAATCATTTCTAGACTTACTGGTCCAGTATTGCCAGCAATATCATTAGTTCCAGCAAGAATTACTACTGCAGAGGCATGAATATCAATTACATCAGCACGAAAGCGAACAAGCATTTGTGGAGTAGTTTGGCCACTAATTCCCCGATTTATATAAGGTTTGTTTTTAAAAAACTCTGGATGAGTTTGCAGCCAACCAATGGTTATGGAATTACCCATAAATACGACACGTTTTTCATTCTTTTTTAATTCTGGTAAAGTAGAATTAGCTTGACGAAATTCACTAAAATCAGCCCAATCTTGAGCTTTTATAGGGCTAAAAAGAAAGAAAATAATTAGAAGATAAATAATTTTAAATGTGGTTTTCATTTAATTTGTTTGTGGATTAGGATTTCAAATTTACTATCTTTCTTAACCTAAAACTATTTATTTTACAGACAATTAACACAAAATTTAAGCCAATATTTAAATTATGAAAGTTTTTAAATCTAGATTTTTACTTCTTACTTTTCTTCTTCCATTATGCATGAATGCTCAAGAATACCGGCCAACTGTTGAAAATATAGAAGCTAGGAAATGGTTTCAAGATTCTAGATTTGGACTTTTTATACATTGGGGGGTATATAGTGTTTTAGGTGATGGAGAATGGGTAATGAATAATCAAAATATCAGTATTGAAGAGTACGAAAAATTACCCAATTTTTTCAATCCAATTAGTTTTGACCCAAAAAAATGGGTTTCTATGGCCAACGATGCTGGAATGAAGTATATAACTATTACAAGTCGACATCATGATGGATTTTCCATGTTTGACTCTAAGGTAACTGATTACGATATAGTCGACGCAACACCATATGGAAAAGATATAATTAAAATGCTAGCTGATGAATGCCGTAAACAAGGAATTAAATTATTTTTCTACTATTCTTTATTAGATTGGAACCGAGATGATTATTTTCCAAGGGGAAGATCAGGAAAAGGAATACTTGGTCGGGGAGAGGGAGACTGGAAAGATTATATTGATTTTATGAAATCTCAACTGAAAGAACTACTAACAAATTATGGAAAAATTGGCGGAATTTGGTTCGATGGTCACTGGGATCAAAAAGAATGGGACGGGAACAAATATGGAGAACTTAAAGTTGATTGGCATTATGATGAAATTTATGGGATGATTCATCGGATGCAGCCTCAAGCACTTATTGGAAACAATCACCATATTGGTGTTATTGATGGAGAAGACTTTCAAATGTTTGAAAAAGATTTACCTGGAAATAATTCAACAGGCTGGGGTACACCTGCAGATCAAATTGGATCCGTACCTCTAGAAGTTTGTGAAACAATAAATGGCTCCTGGGGTTTTAATTTACAAGATAGAAAACATAAGTCTGATAAAGAACTTATCCATTATTTAATTAAAGCTGCAGGATATGGAAGCAACATGCTTCTTAATGTTGGTCCTATGCCTAATGGAGAAATCCAGCCAAAACACGAATCTTCTCTAAAGGCAATTGGTGATTGGTTAAAGCAAAATGGTGAAACAATTTATGGTACACGAAAAGGACCAATTCCCCCAAATGATGATTATGTTTCAACTCAAAGGGGAAAAACAGTTTACGTTCATATACTCAATCCAGAAATTGATTTGATTCACACTGACAAAGTTCCATTTAGAATTAAAGAGATTTCCGATATGAAAAATAAGACAAAACTAGATTACAGGAATGACAGATTTGGTTTATCAATTGATGTTTCGAATCTTTTAAAAGATGATTTAGACACCGTAATCAAAATAGAATTAAGATGAGATTATCAAATTTTGACATTCGTTTAGTCTTCCCCCATTTTTTTAAAAGTTTTGTAATGTTTCAAAAAATTTTTCTCTTACTAATGTTTATTACCAGTTGTTCTTATGTCGAGTCTTCTTTAGAGCCAGTATTACCTGTTCCTAATAAATATCAATTAGCTTGGCAAGAATTAGAGTATTATGCCTTTATTCATTTTAATATGAATACGTTTACCAATAAAGAATGGGGTTATGGAGACGAAAAACCTTCCCAATTTAACCCTACCCAATTGGATACGCATCAATGGGCGCGTGTAGCTAAACAGGCTGGAATGAAAGGGATTATAATTACTGCTAAACATCATGATGGATTTTGTTTATGGCCTAGTAAATTTACCGAGCATTCAGTTAAAAATTCACCTTGGAAAAATGGTAAAGGAGATTTAATTCGAGAGTTGTCCGATGCCTGTAGAGAATATGGTCTTAAATTCGGAGTTTATTTGTCACCATGGGATCGAAACCATCCCAATTATGGTAGACCTGAATACATTTCCTATTTCCGTAATCAGCTTAAAGAATTATTGACTGAATACGGTGAAATCTTTGAAGTATGGTTTGATGGTGCTAATGGAGGCGATGGTTTTTATGGTGGAGCAAATGAAGAACGAAGAGTAAATAAAAAATCATATTATGATTGGCCCACAACTATTGAACTAGTTCGTAGTTTACAACCTCAAGCAGTTATTTTTAGTGATGCAGGGCCTGATATTCGATGGGTTGGAAATGAAAAAGGTTATGCTAATGAAAGGACTTGGTCACCTATATACCGAGATAGTATATTTGCAGGAATGCCGGATTTTCATCGGTTTTCTGCTGGTCAAGAAAATGGAACACATTGGGTGCCTACGGAAACTGATGTATCCATCCGTCCTGGATGGTACTATCATCCTGAGGAGGATAATCAAGTTAAGCCATTATCAAAATTAGTTGACATATATTATAATTCTGTAGGACTGAACAGTTCTCTTTTATTGAATTTACCAGTTGATACCCGAGGATTGATACATGAAAATGAGGTTGCAAATTTAAATGCCCTTGCAGATTATCTGGATGCAACTTTTTCAAATGATTATTCCAAAGGTCAAAAAGTAAATACAAGTTCAAATTTTAAAGGCTACAATGAAACAGCTTTAATTAATAAGGATAGAAAAAGTTACTGGGTATCTGCATTAGATGATCAAAATCCAAAAATAGAAATCTATCTAGAAAATCCAGAATCACTTAATACCTTTTTGATTCAGGAATACCTTCCAATGGGGCAGCGAATTAAGTCTTTTTATTTTGAAATTTTTTCAAAAGGGAATTGGGTAAAAGTGTATGAAGGATCGACTGTTGGAAATAAACGTTTGATCCGTTTTAAAACTCAGATTATTGACGGAGTTCGATTTACTGTAACCGATAAAAAAGCCCAAGTGATAATTTCCAATGTAGGACTATTTAGAGCTCAAGATTTAAATAATTAGTATGAAACGACTTTTTTTATTTTTGAGTTTTTCTCCAATTTTTATATTGAGTTGTGACACATACAAGCAAGAGGAGAAGCCTCCAAACATTATTCTTTTTTTTGTAGATGATATGGGGTGGCAAGACACCTCGGTTCCTTTTTGGGATCAAAAAACATCATTTAATGAAATATACAGAACTCCTAATATGGAGCGTTTGGCAAAAAAAGGAGTGAAATTTACAAATGCATATGCTACTCCAGTCTGTTCTCCCACACGAGTAAGTTTAATGACAGGAATGAATGCTGCAAGACACAGAGTTACGAATTGGACTCTCAAACCCGATCAAAAGCAACCAATGGAAATTGACCATCCTACTTTGGAGTTCCCTGATTGGAATTATAATGGAATAAGCCTAGAACCTTCAACACCAAATGCAGTTTATGCAAAACCACTACCCAAACTTTTATCCGAAGCAGGTTATCATACTATACATGCTGGTAAGGCTCATTTTGGAGCTATAGGTTATCCAACTTCTAATCCATTAAATCTTGGTTTTGATATTAACATAGCGGGTCATGCAGCAGGAAGACCTGAAAGTTATTTGGGAATTGAAAATTTTGGTAACGGGAAAGAAGGAAATGAACTTTGGGCAGTTCCAGGACTAGAAAAATATCACGGGCAAAATATTTTTCTTACAGAGGCACTTACAAAAGAGGTACTTTATTCGTTGGATTATCCTGTCCAAAAAAATCAACCCTTTTTCTTGTATTTCGCTTTGTATGGAATTCATACACCTTTAATGGCAAATAAAAGTTTAGTTGAAAAATATCGAGAAATGGGACTGGAAGAACCTGAAGCCTGCTATGCCTCAATGATAGAAAGTATGGATCAAGCTTTGGGTGAGGTTCTTAATTATTTAGAAGATAACCAACTTGAAAAAAATACTGTAATCTTATTTATGTCGGATAATGGTGGATTGAGTGCTTCTGCAAGAGGAGGTGAAAAACACACCCATAATCTTCCACTTAAAAGTGGTAAAGGTTCGATTTATGAAGGAGGAATTCGTGTACCTATGTTAGCTTATTGGCCAAATAAAACTAAAGCTGAAACTGTTAATTCAAGTCCACTTATTATTGAAGACTTTTTTCCCTCCATTTTGCATATGGCCCAGGTCAATATAGACAATTTACCTCAAAAGTTAGATGGTCAAAGTTTTGTTCCACTACTACTTCAAAATGGTTTTAAAATTGAAAAGGACCGTCCCTTAGTTTGGCATTATCCCAATAAATGGGGAAATGAAGGTCCCGGTATTGGGAGTTTTAGTGCCGTTCGTCAAGGTGATTGGAAGTTGATTTATTTCCACACAAAAAGCACTTTAGAACTCTATAATTTAAAAGAAGACATTCGAGAAAATCTTAACTTGTTAAACTCAAATAAAGAAAAAGCAAAACAAATGGCAACTAGATTAACAAATTTTTTAAAAAATGCAAACGCTCAGATGCCAGTTCACAAATTGAACAAAAAAAAGATTCCATGGCCAACATCTGTATTTGAGACTATAGAATGAACTTTTTTTAAATACGATTTTAAAGATTGGGAAGGTTAATTTTTTAAACTTAATCTAAAATTAGCCCATCAAAGATTGAACTTTCATCGCCAATCCCATATCGCCAGTAATTTTTATTTGACCACCCATTACTGCCATCATGGGGTTGATTTCTCCATCTCTAAGTTTTTCAAGTACTTCGGCAGTTAAACTAATTGTACAGTCTGCCTCTTCATCTGACGCTTTTACAGTATTCGAATCACCTGAACCATCGATTAATATTCCTTGGCCGTCTACTTCAAATTTAATGGAGCCACCGATTGGTGCCGCACTTGACGCTCTTTTCTCGAATTGGGAAACAATATTTTCTAAACTCATATTTTTTTTTAAAAGTAAAAATAATAAATGACACAGTGTCATTTATTTAACTAAATTTATAAATTAAAAAAATGGTATATGACTTATCGATTAAAAAAAGTTGTGGTTTTAGGATCTGGTGTTATGGGATCTGGGATTGCATGCCATTTAGCTAATGTAGGCATGGAGGTTATAATGTTAGATATAATCACACCTGACCTCAAAGATGATCAACAAAATAGTTCACTTCATCGTAATAATTTGGTCAATTCTGCTCTACAAAAAACAATTAAATCAAAGCCAGCTCCTTTATATCATAAATCATTTTCTTCTAGAATCAAAACTGGAAATTTTCAAGACGATTTTGAAAAAATTTCAGAATCTGACTGGATTATTGAAGTTGTAGTCGAAAATTTAAAAATTAAAAAACAGATTTTTGAAAAAGTTGATCAACATCGTAAAAATGGGAGTCTGGTAAGTTCTAATACTTCTAGTATACCCATAAATTTATTAGCGGAGAATCGTTCAGATGACTTCAAAGCCTGTTTTTGTGGGACTCATTTTTTTAATCCCGTACGTTATTTAAAACTTCTGGAAGTTATACCTACTCCGGAGACCCAAAAGGGAGTAATTGATTTTTTCATGGAATTTGGAAAAGTAACTCTTGGAAAAAAAACTGTTTTGTGTAAAGATACACCTGCTTTTATTGGAAATAGAATTGGAGTCATGTCTGGTACAGAAATTACATTATTAACTGAAAAGTATCAATTTAGCGTTGAAGAGATTGATGCTATAACAGGATCATTAATTGGAAGGCCAAGTTCAGCGACTTTTAGATTACAGGATTTAGTCGGTCTAGATACTGGTGATAATGTAAGTCGTTTTGTAGCCAAAAATGTTAAAAACGATCGTTATATTGAACAATTGAAAGATAGACCAGAACTGAAGTTCATGAAGTTTCTTTTAGAAAATAAGTTTTTAGGAAATAAAACGGGTAAAGGTTTTTATGAAAAGACATCCAAAAAAGATAAAAATGGAAAAACTGTTATAAATGTTCTTAATCTAAAGACACTCAAATATGAGCCCTCTATACGTCCCAAATTAGATTTTGTTAAAACAGCAAAAAGAATGGAGTTGATGGATAAAAGATTACGTTACATTGTTCAAGGAGACTCTAATTATAATAATTTTTTTGCTGAATATTTTGGCCAGTTACTTAGTTATGCTGCATCTCGTGTTCCAGAAATTTCAGATCAATATTTTCCAATAGATGATGCAATGCGCGCAGGTTATTTTTGGGATTATGGTCCATTTGAATACTGGGATCTAATTGGTTTTGATTTGGGAATAAGTTTAATTAAAAAAGTTGGTGCTAATATTCCTGATTGGATAAATCAAATGAAAGCTAATGGTAGAACTCAATTCTATAAATTTGAAGAAGGACAAAAAAAATATTACAACATAGAATCCCATAATTATCATTCATTACCAGGGATGGAGTCCTTTACGATTTTAGATAGTTTTAGATCACAAGCGCCTATTGTTAAAAATAGTGAAAGCATAGTTCATGATATAGGCAATGGAGTTCTTTGTTTTGAATTTACAGGTAAAAGCAATTCTATTGGAGAGGGTGTTGGAAAAGCATTATTTGAGGTCCTCGAACTTGCAGAAAAAGAAAATTGGAAGGGGTTAGTCATTGGTAATAATGCAAAGCAATTTTCTGTAGGAGCAAACCTGATGAATATTGGTATGATTGCTATGCAAAAGCAATTTGATCAATTGGAACGCTTTGTTAACGACTTCCAGCAAATTAATATGAAAATTCGCACTTCAAAAATTCCCGTTGTAGTCGCCACTCAAGGTTATGTATTTGGTGGGGGTTGTGAAATTGCTATGCATTGTGATGCAGGAATTTATGCCTCAGAGTCTTATATTGGATTGGTTGAGGTAGGAGTAGGGCTTCTTCCAGGTGGTGGTGGTACGAAAGAATTTGCTTTGCGAGCCTCAGATGATTTTTTTGAGGGAGATGTTCAATCACCAACTTTAATTAATTATTTCAAATCTATTGCTACTGCAGCTGTATCTAGTTCAGCTCACGAGGCTTTTGATCTAAAATATCTAAGAAGAGGGAGAGACGAAATTTGTATAAATACTCAAATGAATATTGGTTTAGCTAAAAATAAAGTTTTAGAATTAGCAAAAAATTACACGCCACCATCCGAAAGGGATAATGTCCAAGTTTTGGGAAGAGCAGGAATTAGCGTATTATATTCTGCTATTAATGAATTCAGAATGGGAGAATATATGTCAGACTATGATGTCGAAATTGCCCGTAAAATTGCTTATGTAATGTGTGGAGGTGATTTAACCTCCACACAACAGGTAAGTGAGCAGTATCTATTAGATATTGAAAGAGAGGGTTTTATGAGTCTTTTAGGGAATCAAAAAACACTTGATAGAATCCAATATTTATTATTGAATAATAAACCTTTAAGAAACTAAATAATGGAAGCATATATTATAAAAGGCTATCGTTCAGCCATAGGAAAAGCTAAAAAAGGAGGATTTAAAAATTATCGTTCTGATGATTTAGCAGTAGATGTAATAAAACATATGATGGCTAAAGTTCCCGAAGTTGATCCTAAAAGTGTAGATGATGTAATTGTAGGCTGTGCTAATCCTGAAGGAGAACAAGGTCTTCAGATTGGAAGATTAATATCTGCACGATCGCTAGGGAAAGAAGTTCCTGGAGTTACAATTAATCGATACTGTGCATCAGGTCTAGAGGCCATTTCCCTGGCTGTCTCAAAGGTTAAAGCTGGTTTCGGTGATATTTTTATTGCTGGGGGGATAGAGAGTATGAGCATGATACCAATGACAGGCTATAAGTTATCTCCCAGTTATAAAGCCAATATAGAAAATTTAAATTACCATGTTGGTATGGGACATACGGCTGAAGCTGTTTCTATTAAATATGAAATAACTCGAGAATCAGCTGATAAATTTGCTTACGAATCTCATAAAAAGGCAGCAGTAGCAATTGACAAAGGAAAGTTTGTTAATCAAATTGTACCAGTAGAGGTAGAAGATATTTTTGTCAAGGATGGAAAGAGAATTACAACTAGTCATGTTGTTTCAATGGATGAGGGTGTTAGAAGAGATACTACCATTGAGGGCTTAGCAAAACTTCGGCCTGTTTTTAAAAAAGGAGGTATAATAACTGCGGGGAACTCATCTCAAACTTCAGATGGAGCTGCTTTTACCTTAGTAGTAAGTGAAGCAATAGTGAAAAAATTAAATTTAATGCCAATAGCTAGGTTAGCAGCATGTTCCGTAGGAGGAGTTGAGCCATTATATATGGGTATTGGTCCTTGCGTGGCTATCCCGAAAGCTATGAAGCAAGCCGGGTTGAAACTTTCTGATATAGAGCAAACTGAGCTTAATGAAGCTTTTGCTGCTCAAGCACTTGCAGTTATTCAAGAAGCTAAACTTGATCCAGAAACTGTTAATGTTAACGGGGGAGCTTTAGCTTTGGGTCATCCTTTGGGATGTACTGGAGCTAAGCTTACTATTCAGCTATTGGAGGAAATGAAATTAAGAAACCAACGCTACGGAATGGTTACTGCTTGCGTTGGAGGTGGGCAAGGAATAGCAGGAATTTTTGAACGCTTGTAAATTGAATGAGTCAATTATAACAATAGGAAAACGAGATGCTCAAAAACAACAGGTTCGTGAGCGGCTATTGAAGGAAGGGTTAGCCTTATTCTCTTCTAACGGACTTGAAAACACAACAGTATCTGAAATCGTTGAAAAAAGCGGGATTGCTAGAGGTACATTTTATAATTATTTTCCTGATACTCAAAATCTATTTGATGCTTTGATCGAAGAACTTAATCAAAACATTAAAGCAGCAATACAACAAACACGAAGAGAGAGTAAAAATGTGTATGATTATCTTTACGGAACTTTTAATAGTTATTTTGAATTAATTGGAACCCCTGAGATGATTCAATTCCATATTTTAAACCAAGCACAAATTCGTCAAAGCTCATATAAAAGTGATATAATTAAAATCATTGTCAAAAACTTGAATAGAGATCTAAAGTCCGACTTCAAAATCAAATCTTTTACTGAGAAATATGAATTTCTTTTACTGAGTATTATGTTGGTAGGTTCGCCTCCTGAACTTTTTTTAACAACTCATACTTCGGATATGAATCTTACTAGTAGTCAGTTGGCAACTTTTTTAGCAAAACTATTCCATAAAATTTTGATGGAATAAGTTGTTAAACTTTTTTAATCACGTATGTTACTATGCCCCAAATTAAAAGTTCGTCTCCTTCACTGACCTTAATTGGTTTATAGTTTTTATTTTCAGGCATTAGATAGATACATTCCACGTCAACTTTCAGTCGCTTTACCGTAAAGGACCCATCAATAAAACATACCGCTATTTTATTGTCTTGTGGCTCTATACTTCTGTCTATGACCAAGAGGTCACCATCATCTAGACCTGCACCCTGCATTGACTCACCAGATACACGCGCATAAAAGGTTGCTTCTTCATTGCGTACTACTTCCTGATCAATACTGATACGCAGCTCTTTAAAATCGTCAGCAGGTGACGGAAATCCAGCCGAAATACCTTCATGTGCCAGGTGTATTTGTTTTTTTACATTTAGGTTAGGATGAAAAAAAAATAACTTTTTGTCTTTCATTATTTTACATTAATAATTTCTTTAAGTTCTGTAGTAAACTTATTGGAAAGATGTTCTTGTTTCATTTTCCAAGTACGATTTAAATCTTGATTAGCTAGTTTCATTCGATAAGGACCAAAACGCCTGTGAATTTGATCTAGACTTTCCATCAATGCAATATGCTTTATATTATTATTTTCAAAAAGACTTAATTGTCGTTTATCTGATGGTGAGAGGCCCATAGCCATAACTCCTGCTTTTTTATAAGCAATATTTTCTTTGAAAATTTTACGCAGTCCCATGACAGCATATCTGCTTAGTAAAATACTAGAATTACTTGTATAGGGAAGTGTTAAAACACAGCTATTTTGGTATGAAATTGCACCTTTTTTATGTGGGTCACTACGAACAAAAACCAAGAGTGTTTGACAATTGCTTTTCTGTTTTCGCATTTTTTCAGCGCAACTGCTAGCAAAAGTTGAAATACGTTCTTCTAAATCTGAAAATGATGTAAGGGTCCCCTCAAAACTACGGGTGGTAGCAATACCTTTTTTTGGAGCTTGAATTTCTTCTAGTTGAATGGAAGCTAAGCCTTGCAAATCTTTTTTGAGGCGAAGACCTAAGACACTCATTTGTTTTCGAACCCAATTATCGGGAAGCATGCTAAACTGCCAAGCATTTGTTACTCCGACAGTTTCAAGGCGCTTACGGTGCTGACATCCCACACCCCAAACATCAGCTATAGCAGTCCAATTTAGTGCTTTGACGCGTTTCTCTTCTGTATCAATGCAATAGACACCTTCTGTTTTTGAAGCAAACTTTTTGGCAATTTTATTAGCAATTTTAGCCAAAGCCTTACTAGGAGCGATTCCTATTGAAACAGGAATTCCCGTCCACCTTTGGATCTGTTTTCTTATCTTTTTTCCCTCTTTCTGTAAGTTAAAAAGATCAAAACCTTCGAATTGTAAAAATGCCTCGTCAATACTGTAAATTTCGACATTGGGTGTATATTGTTCTAAGATAGACATTACCCGACTACTCATATCGCCGTAGAGGGGATAGTTGGAAGAGAAAACTTTAATTTTTTGATGTTTGAATTGTTCTTGATATTTAAAAGCAGGTGCTCCCATCGGAATTCCTAGTGCTTTTGCTTCTTCACTACGTGCAATAACGCATCCATCATTATTTGAGAGAATAACTACAGGTTTTCCTTCCCACTGAGGTTGAAAAACTCGTTCACAAGAAGCATAAAAATTATTACAATCTACAAGTGCAAACATGATTGGGAAGGTATTAAAATGTTATCTTTTAAAAAGCAAATTTTTTAAAAAAGTTATTCACGTTTTCATTTCCTTACCTAAAAATCAATTCATCCAAAAAAGTCACTATTTTTAAAGAAATGGGAAGACACTAATTGCAAAAGTTGTAATTTTGAAATTAAGATTTTAGTACTGATTTAACTACAATGGATAATTATTCATTTTTAAACGCAGCCCATACAGTATACTTTGCGGAACTGTATGATCAATATTTACAGAAACCCGACAGTGTAGAACCTAGCTGGAGGAATTTTTTTCAAGGTTTTGACTTTGGTCTAGAAACTAATAGCGCAGTAAGGGCTATTAATTCAAGTGAAGGGATTGAGATGGAAGTCCCGGAACACTTGCAAAAAGAATTCAGAGTAGTAAAGTTAATCGATGGTTACAGAAGTAGAGGACATCTATTTACAAAAACTAATCCAGTAAGAGAACGAAGGAAATACCATCCAACATTAGATATTGAAAATTTTGGGCTTTCAAAAGAAGATTTACCAACTGTATTTAGTGCAGGGGAAATAATGGATATTGGCCCTAGCAGTTTAGAGACTATTATTGGACATTTACAAAGAATTTATTGTAACTCAATTGGGATCGAATACATGTACATTCGAAATCCAGAAAAGGTCAATTGGATTCAACAGCGATTAAATATAAATGATAATCATCCAGACTTTTCATCAGAGCAAAAAAAGCATATTTTAAAAAAATTAAATCAAGCAGTAAGTTTTGAAAGCTTTTTACATACAAAATACGTAGGACAAAAAAGATTTTCATTAGAGGGTGGAGAATCATTAATACCTGCGCTTGATTCTTTGATTTTGGCAGCTGATGATCTGGGTGTTGAAGAATTTGTCATGGGCATGGCACACAGAGGAAGGCTTAGTACTTTAGCTAATATTTTTGGAAAATCAACTAAAGATATTTTCAGTGAATTTGATGGTAAAGATTATGATGAGGATGTATTTGATGGCGAT
>CACLGW010000002.1 GCA_902606525.1 uncultured Bacteroidota bacterium
ATTTTCTTCTAAAATAAAGAAAGTTTTTGTTGAAAATTTTAAAAAGTTAAAAAATTTATTTTACTCTTTTAAAAGTTTTACTAGATAATCACCCACTTCAGAAGTAGAGTAAAATTTATCTCCCTTTTTTGCTAAATCCTCAGTAACTTTTCCTTCTAAAAGAGACTCATTAACTACTCTACGAATAGCCGCTCCTTCTTCATTTAAACCAAAACTCATTTCAAACATCATTGCAGCAGACAAAATAGTAGCTAATGGATTGGCTATGCCTAATCCCACAGCCTGAGGAAAGGACCCATGTATAGGCTCGTATAGAGCATTCTCAGTTCCTATAGAAGCTGAAGGCATTAAACCCATAGAACCAGAAATTACTGATGCTTCATCTGTTAAAATATCTCCAAAAAGATTTTCCGTAATTAAGACATCGTAACTGTTGGGCCATTGAACCAGGCGCATGGCCACAGCATCAACAAATTCGTATGATACTTCAACTTCAGGATAATCTTTTTCTAACTCTTGAACCGTTTCTCTCCAAAGGCGTGAACTTTCTAGAACATTTGCTTTGTCAACGCAGCAAAGTTTTTTAGACCTATTCATGGCTAATTCAAAACCTTTAATAGCTAAACGCTCGATTTCTATTCTTGAATAAGTACACGTGTCAAATGCAGTATTTCCATTATGTTTTCTTCCTCGTTCTCCAAAATAAATACCACCTGTTAATTCACGAAGAAAAATCAAGTCAGTACCCTCTATGCGTTCCTTTTTTAAAGGTGATTTATCTAACAAAGAGGGAAAAGTAAAAGTAGGTCTTACATTAGCGAATAAACCCAATTTTTTACGCATTTTAAGAAGCCCTTGCTCAGGGCGAACTTTTGCAGAAGGATCATTATCAAATCTGGGGTGACCAATAGCTCCAAAAAGAACTGCATCAGCAGCTAAACAAACCTGATGAGTTTCATCAGGATACGGATCACCAACAGCATCAATAGCTGCAGCTCCGGTTAAGGCGGGTTTCCATTCTATTATATGATTAAATTTATCAGCAATAACATTGGATATTTTTACTGCTTGTTCTATTACATCAGGTCCTATTCCATCTCCAGCTAAAAGGGCTATTTTTAAATCCATTTCACTATTTTATTTTTGAATTATATTCAACATTTTTTCGGTAGCTTTTATAGCTGACACGGTTTGGTCCGAGTCTAAACCACGTGTTGCAAAATCTTGGTTACCCTTTCTCCATATTATTGTAGTTTCACAAAGGGCATCGGAGTTACTTCCTGGAGGTATACGAACTGCATAATCAACCAATTTTGGTAAATCAATTTTTTGTCTTTTATATACTTTGTGTAATGCATTCCAGAAGGCATCGTATTGTCCATCTCCAGATGCATTTTCTTCAAAAGTTTTATTTTCAATTTGAATACTAACACTTGTTGTAGGTTTCAAACCTTTAGAGTGTGTTAAAACATAAGATTGAACTTTAACTTTATCAGGAATATTATTACCCAAAACATCAGAGATGATGAAGGGCAAATCTTCTACGGTTACTCTTTCTTTTCTGTCTCCCAAATCGATAATACGCTTAGTCACTTTTTTTATATCTTCATCATTTAGTGTAAGACCAAGTTCTTGAAGATTTTTTTGAATATTTGCTTTTCCAGAGGTTTTACCAAGAGCATATTTACGTTTTCTACCAAACCGTTCAGGTAGTAAGTCATTAAAATATAAATTATTCTTGTGATCTCCATCTGCATGAATCCCAGCGGTTTGAGTAAAAACGTTTTCTCCTACAATTGGCTTATTGGCTGGAATTCTGAAGCCCGTAAAAGTAGCAACAATTTGACTTACTTTATGAAGTGCATCTTCATTAATATTAATTTTAGTATCGGGCAAAAAGTCATTTATTACCGCTACAACACTTGCTAAAGGAGTATTTCCAGCTCTTTCTCCCATTCCATTTACTGTGAGATGTAAGCCCCCTACACCAGCTTTTACTGCTTCCAATGCGTTGGCTACACTCAAGTCATAATCATTATGTCCATGAAAATCAAAATGTATATTTGGATAAAGTTTTATTATTGAATTTAGATAATCAGAAGTTTTATGCGGGGTTAGAACTCCTAAAGTATCCGGTAATAAAACTCTTGAGATTGGCTGTTTAGAAATAAAATCTAAGTACCTAAAAACGTAATCTTTGGAATTAGCCATTCCATTACTCCAATCTTCTAAATAAACATTTGTTTTAATACCTTCTGCAGATGCGAGCTTAATATTTTTTTCGATATTATTGAAATGTTCATTAGGCTTTTGTTTTAGCTGGAACTTTAAATGATTTAGGGATCCTTTGGTAAGTAAATTTTGAACTTTAGCTCCAGCTTCTTTCATCCATTTTATAGATATTCCGTTATCAATAAACGTGAGCACTTCAATTCGATCAATACAATTGTTTGACTCTCCCCAAGAAGTAATTTGTTTTACAGCTTTAAATTCACCATCAGACACTCTTGCAGATGCAATTTCAATTCGGTCAATATTTAATTTTTTGATTAAAAGCTTTGCAAGTGTTAACTTCTCTGAAATTGAAAAAGATACCCCAGAAGTTTGTTCCCCATCGCGTAGAGTAGTATCCATGATTTCAATTGTCTTAATCATATGGCAGTTTTATTAATAATTAAAATGGGGTATTTATAGCAAAATCAATTATTTCAGCCTTTATGTTATTTAAATAGTCAATATCGTCATAGCCATTAAGCATATTTTCCTTTTTATAAGAATTTATTTCAAAGGTTTCTAATGTTTTAGTTGAACTTATTTTTATTTCTTGAGCAGGAAGATTTATAACTAATACTGTCTTTGGATTTTTCTCTACCTCATCAAAAATTATTTTTAAAAAATCCCTCGAGACTTGAACCGGTAAAACCCCAATGTTTAAGCAGTTATTTCTAAAAATATCAGCAAAAAAACTAGAAACTATGCATCTAAAACCATAGTCATAAACTGCCCAGGCAGCATGTTCTCTAGACGATCCTGATCCAAAATTATATTCACCCACTAATATTTTTCCCGAATAGATATTGTTGTTTAATACAAAATCTGATTTCTGGCTGCCATCCCGATTGTATCGCCAATCACGAAATAAATTATCTCCAAACCCTTTGCGTTCAGTTGCTTTTAGAAAGCGTGCTGGTATAATTTGATCTGTATCTACATTTTCAATTGGTAATGGTACCACAGTGCTCTTAAGTATTTGAAATGAATCGTAAGCCATATTATGTTTTAGATTAAAGTTCTTGGGTCAGTTATCATTCCTGTAATTGCTGCTGCAGCAGCTACTAGTGGGCTTGCTAGCAAAGTTCTAGCTCCGGGTCCTTGTCGACCTTCGAAATTTCTATTTGAGGTACTTACTGCATATTTACCTGGAGGAATTTTATCATCGTTCATTGCAAGACATGCAGAGCATCCTGGTTCGCGCAATTTGAATTCTGCATTCTCAAATATTTCAAGAAGACCTTCTTCTTTAATAGCATTTAAAACTTTATGTGAACCAGGAACTAACCATGCTGTTACATTATTGGCACGTTTGTGTCCTTTAATGATGTTCGCAAAAGCCCTAAAATCTTCTATACGACCATTTGTACAACTTCCAATAAAAACATAATCGATTTGTTTTCCAATCATACTTTCACCTTCGGAAAAACCCATATAGGCTAATGATTTTGCATATGTAGCAGAACTTGCCTCAAAATCTTTAGCATTTGGTATTACTTTTGTAATGCTGATTCCCATTCCTGGATTTGTTCCAAAAGTGATCATTGGATCAATTTCGGATCCATCAAAGATAATTTCTTTGTCGAATTTTGCATCTTTATCAGTATATAGTGTCTCCCAGTAGTCCATGGCTTTATTCCAAGACGATCCTTTCGGAGTAAATTCTCGGTCTTTGATATATTCATATGTTTTTTTATCAGGAGCTATCATTCCGCCCCGAGCACCCATTTCAATACTTAAATTGCAAACTGTCATTCTTCCTTCCATGGTCAAATCTCTAAATACTTTTCCAGCATACTCAACAAAATAACCCGTAGCTCCAGAAGTACTTAATTTAGAAATTATAAATAGTGCAATATCTTTAGGAGTTACACCGTAGTTAAGCGTTCCATTAATAGTAATAAGCATTTTTTTTGGTTTGGGCTGCATGATACACTGTGTAGACAAAACCATTTCAACTTCAGAAGTTCCAATTCCGAATGCAATAGCACCAAATGCTCCGTGAGTAGATGTGTGTGAGTCTCCACAAACAATTGTAGCTCCTGGTTGAGTTATGCCATATTCCGGGCCAATAACATGAACAATACCATTTTTTTGATGACCTAAACCCCAGTAGGAAATTTGATGATCTCTTGCGTTTTTCTCTAAAGCTTTTAACTGATTTCTAGAAAGTGAATCTCTGACTGGAAGATGCTGATTAATTGTAGGCGTATTATGATCTGCAGTTGCAAATGTTCGTTCAGGATAAAGAACCTTCAATTTTCTATTTTTAAGACCTAAAAAAGCTACTGGGCTTGTTACTTCGTGAACCATATGACGATCAATGAATAGAACATCAGGCCCATTATCGATACTTTTAACTACGTGTGAGTCCCATACTTTATCAAAGAGGGTCTTTTTCATCTCAATTTCATTTAAATATTACTTGCTTTAATAATTTTTGGCAAGTCTTTATCTTTAATTTCCTTTTTTTGGTCTGCAACAACCAAGAATTCTTTATAAACTCTATCTAATTGTAATTTATCTAATTCATAACCAATATTCTTAGCACGATAAGCAAGTGCGGCTCTGCCACTTCTTGCTGTAAGAATTATTGATGACTTATTTACTCCAACATCTTTTGGATCTATAATTTCATAAGTTTCTCTTTTCTTTATGACACCATCTTGATGTATACCTGAAGAATGAGCAAATGCATTAGCACCGACGATTGCTTTATTAGGTTGAATCGGCATTGCCATACTTTCAGAAACGAGCTGACTGATGCTATATAATTTTTTAGATCTGATTCTGGTATCTAATTTCAATTTAGGGTGTTGCCTCAAAATCATGACAACTTCTTCTAAAGAAGTATTTCCTGCACGTTCTCCAATACCGTTTACAGTACATTCTATCTGTCTTGCTCCGTGCTGAACCCCTGCAATAGAATTTGCTGTTGCGAGACCCAAATCATTGTGGCAGTGACAAGATAGCCGTGCTCTGTGGATACCTGTTACGTTTTCTTTTAAATATTTCATTTTAGCTCCATATTCTTCGGGGAGGCAATGTCCTGTTGTATCAGGAATATTTAAAACAGTAGCGCCAGCTTTAATTACAGCTTCACAAACTCTAGCAAGAAATTCATTTTCAGATCTTCCTGCATCTTCTGCATAAAATTCTACATCTTCAACAAAACTTTTTGCGTATTGAACTGCAGAGACTGCACGTTCAAGTATTTGATCAGGTGTAGCTTTGAACTTGTAGCGCATGTGGCTATTAGAAGTACCAATACCAGTATGAATTCGCGAACGTTTTGCAAATTTCAAAGCTTCAGCTGCTGTTTCAATATCTTTTTTAACTGCCCGCGTAAGTCCACAGACACGGGTATTTTTAACTAACTTGGAAATATCTTCAACTGCTTTAAAATCCCCGGGACTAGAAATAGGAAAACCAGCCTCTAAAACATCAACACCAAGAAGGTCTAGCTGTTCAGCAATTAGTAGTTTAGTAGTAGGGTCTAATTTACATCCTGGAACTTGTTCTCCGTCACGAAGCGTAGTATCAAAAATTTCAACGTATTCCATAAATTAAAATCAAAAAAGATTTAAATTACAACCTAAATTAATGGATAACATTCACTATGATAAAATTGCTATTTTTGTATTACAATATTCGTCAAGAACAACTGCTATCTAACAATCTAATAGTTAGCGTCTTGCATCAAAAAGGATTACAATGACAAATGAGCAGAAAGATAATTTATTTGTACTAATAAAGTCACTAACTAAGTCAGAAAAAAGACAATTCACCCTATATGTAGGACGCATGGGTTCTAATGAAGACTCCAAGTTTCTAAACTTATTTCAGCTTTTAGATAAAATGAGCACTTATGATGAAAAGATAATTTTAAAAAAAGGAATAGTTTCCAAACAACAATTATCTAACCTCAAGGCACATTTATATAAACAAATATTAATTAGCTTAAGAATGAATCCGATGCATAAGAACATGCGAATTCTGATTAGGGAGCAATTAGACTTTGCTACCATTCTTTATCAAAAAGGATTATACAAACAAAGCCTTAAAGTTCTTGAAAAGGCTAAATTATTAGCGAATAAACATGAAGAAAAATATGTGGCTTATGATATTGTTGAATTAGAAAAAGTAATAGAGTCACAGTATATAACACGAAGCTTAAGCAATCGAACAGAAACTTTAATTAAGGAAGCTGAAAATTTGAGGAATCAAAATAATTTAGCGACCAAACTTTCAAATTTATCTTTACAGCTCTATGAAAGATTAATAAAAGCTGGTTATGCAAAAAGCGACCACGAGTTTAGAGAAATAACTCAATTCTTCTATGAAAATTTACCTAAAACAGAAAATGAGTCACTAGGATTCAGAGAAAAGCTTTGGTATTTTAAAGCACATGTATGGTATAGTTTTTTGATTCAAGATTTTTTATCTTCTTACAGGTATGCTTCGAAGTGGGTAGAAATGTTTGAAGAATCCCCTGCTATGATTGCTATTCATCCTGTTTTTTATCTAAAGGGCAATAATTATTTGATGGAAAGTTTAGCATTAATAAAATATCCATCAAAATTTAAGATAACACTTAATCAAATGGTTTATTGGACGGAACATGAAGCTTTTCCTAAAAATGACAATCTAAAAGCTCTAAGCTTTCAATTTTATTTTAATAATAAACTTAATGTCCATTTTTTGGAGGGAAGTTTTGAAGAGGGTCTTATTTTAATCCCAGAGATTAAAAAAGGAATTAAAGACTTTATTAATCAAATTGATCCACATCACATTATGATGTTTTACTATAAAATTGCCTGCATGTATTTTGGTGCTGAAGATTATGAAAATTGTATTGTTTTTTTAGATAAAATTATAAGTAATAAGAGACTAAAAATGCGAGAAGACTTACTATGTTTTTCACGTGTTCTAAATATTTTTGCTCATTATGAGGCAGGCTTTGATTATCATCTTGAAAATCATCTTCGTGAAACATATAAATTTTTGATAAAAATGAACGATTTACATGAGGTGCAAAAAGCAATGATAAGATTTGTTAAAGGCTTAGGTGATATTTATCCACATGAATTAAAAACTGCCTTTAAATCATTGTATAAAGAATTAAAACAGTATGAAAATGATCCTTATGAAAGGAGGTCGTTCTTGTATTTAGATATATTATCTTGGTTAGAAAGTAAAATAAAAAATATCCCGATTTCGAAAATAATAAAAGAAAAAGCCTTATCTATGAATAGAAAAGAACGCTCCTCCATATCCCCACTTCCATAGGTGCTGCGGTAAAGCAGATATATTTTTTTGTCACAGGGTGTTCGATACACAATTGCCTTGCATGTAAACTAATACTGCTATCCAAGTTGCTTCTCTTAGCGCCATATTTTAAATCTCCATGAATAGGAAAACCTTCAGTACTTAGCTGGGCTCTTATTTGGTGATGACGCCCGGTTTCTAATAAAATTTCTAAAACACAATAATTATCTAATTCATGAATTCGCTTGAAATGTAAATGAGCTATTTTACTATTTGGGACTTCATTTTTATGAGCCTTTGATTTATTTTGTTTTTTATTTCTAGTCATCCAATGAATTAAGCTTCCCTCATTTTTTAAAAAATTTCTATTTACAATAGCCCAGTAAATTTTTTTAGGAAGACGGGATTTGAATTGATTATTCAATCGACTTAATGCTTTGGAAGTTTTTGCGAATGTAACTACTCCACTTGTAGGTCTATCTAACCTGTGAATTATTCCTAAATATACTGCATTAGGTTTATTATCTCTTTGTTTAATATATTGCTTGATATTATCTGCTAGACTTAAATCTCCAGTTTTATCTCCTTGGACTAACTCTCCTGCTTTCTTATTTATAACTATGAGGTGGTTATCTTCAAAAAGAATTCGATTTTCTAAATCCAAAATTTAGTATTGCTCTTTTGCGTTTGGAAAATTTTTCAATTTAACATCTGAAGTATATTGATTTACTGCCTCTTGAATTATTTTGTCTAAGTCTGCATATCGTCTGAGGAAACGAGGACTGAACTCTCTATTCATTCCCAACATATCATGAAGAACAAGGACCTGACCATCAACATTAGAACCAGCACCAATACCTATAATTGGAATATTAACTGATTTGGATGCTTGTTCGGCGAGTTTCGCAGGAATTTTTTCTAAAACTAATCCAAAACAACCTATACCTTGGAGCATTTGAGAATCTTTGAGTAATTGATCAGCTTCTTGTAATTGTTTTGCACGAACAGAATATGAACCAAACTTATAAATAGATTGAGGCGTAAGGCCTAAGTGTCCCATTACTGGAATTCCGGCCATTAAAATTCTTTCTATAGATTCTCTAGATTGATTCCCACCTTCTAATTTTACCGCATGAGCTCCTGACTCTTTCATAATTCGTATTGCAGAGCGAAGAGCCTCCTTAGAGTCTGATTGATAGGTACCAAAAGGAAGATCTACTACAATTAGAGCTCTCTTTGCAGCTCTAACAACGCTACTAGCATGATATATCATTTGATCTAGAGTAATGGGTAATGTGGTTTCGTGACCTGCCATAACATTTGATGCAGAGTCACCTACCAAAATGATATCAACTCCAGCTGCATCAACTAAACCTGCGAAAGTGAAGTCGTAAGAAGTAATCATGGCAATTTTTTCGCCATTAGACTTCATTTCTTGTATTGATTTTGTAGTTACCCTTAAATATTTTTGTTTTGACATAAAGCAAATAAATCGTAAAAGTAGTATGTTTTCTTATTTGTTGTATTAATAGATTAATAAAAAAATAAAACTGTCATGCTGTCAGTATTGGTAATATGGCATAATGCTTGTCGTTTATAAAGAAAATAAAATATCATGAGTAAAATAATCGGAATTGACTTAGGAACAACAAATTCATGTGTATCCGTAATGGAAGGAAATGAACCCATTGTTATTCCAAATGCTGAAGGAAAAAGGACTACGCCATCTGTTATTGCTTTTGTCGATGGAGGAGAAATAAAGGTCGGTGATCCTGCAAAACGGCAAGCTGTAACCAACCCAACAAAGACTATTGCCTCAATAAAACGTTTTATGGGGAATAAATTTTCAGAATCCAAAAACGACATAAGTACGGTAGCTTATAAATTGGTTAAAGGAGATAATGACACCCCTCGTGTTGACATAGACGGGCGTTTATACAGCCCACAAGAGCTTTCAGCAATGACATTGCAAAAAATGAAAAAAACTGCTGAAGATTATCTCGGTCAAGATGTTACGGAAGCAGTCATTACAGTCCCTGCCTATTTTAATGATTCTCAGCGCCAAGCAACAAAAGAAGCAGGAGAAATTGCAGGTTTAAAAGTTGAACGAATAATTAACGAACCAACAGCTGCTGCTCTAGCCTATGGGCTTGATAAAGGTAATTCTGATAAAAAAATTGCAGTTTATGATTTAGGTGGAGGGACATTTGATATTTCAATACTCGAATTAGGAGATGGAGTTTTTGAGGTGCTTTCAACTAACGGAGACACCCATCTTGGTGGAGATGATTTTGACCAAGTTATAATAGATTTTTTAGCACAGACCTTCAAAAAAGATGAATCGATTGATTTAAGAAAAGACCCAATGGCTTTGCAAAGACTTAAAGAAGCTGCTGAAAAAGCAAAAATTGAGTTATCATCCTCATCTCAAACCGAAATAAATTTACCTTATGTTACAGCCACAGAATCAGGACCGAAACACTTGGTAACAACTTTGACTCGTGCAAATTTTGAAAAACTGGCTGATGAATTGGTCAAAAGATCTATGGCGCCAGTAAAAAAGGCATTAGATGATGCAAGCTTATCAACAAGTGATATTGACGAAGTAATTCTTGTAGGAGGTTCTACAAGAATTCCTATCATACAGGGAGAAGTTGAAAAGTTTTTTGGTAAAAAACCATCAAAAGGCGTTAACCCTGACGAGGTAGTTGCTGTTGGTGCTGCTATCCAAGGCGGTGTTCTGACGGGTGATGTTAAAGATGTTTTACTTTTAGATGTGACACCTTTATCACTAGGGATTGAAACAATGGGTGGGGTTATGACAAAACTAATTGAATCTAACACTACAATACCAACAAAAAAATCACAAATTTTTTCAACAGCAGCTGACAATCAGCCCTCAGTGGAAATCCATGTTTTACAAGGAGAACGTTCAATGGCAACAGATAATAAAACCATAGGACGTTTTCACCTCGATGGAATTCCTCCTGCTCAACGTGGCACACCACAGATTGAGGTAACTTTTGATATTGATGCTAATGGCATAATAAAAGTAAGTGCCTTAGATAAAGCAACTAATAAGTCACAAGATATTCGAATTGAAGCTTCTTCAGGATTAACTGAGGAAGAAATTGAAAAAATGAAAAAGGAAGCAGAAGCTAATGCAGATGCAGATAAAAAAGTAAAAGAGGAGGCTGAAAAATTAAACAGTGCTGACCAGATGATTTTTCAAACAGAAAAGCAGTTAAAAGAATTTGGAGAAAAATTATCTGATGATAAGAAGGCACCGATTGAATCTGCTTTAGAGGAATTAAAAAAAGCCTATGAAACAAAAGATCTAGAAGTCATTAGTAAAGCCTTAGAAAATATTGATAACGCATGGAAGAATGCTTCTGAAGAAATGTATAAAGCACAAGCTGAGCCTGGAAGTGCTACTCAAGAAGATTCTGATCCTCAGCCTAATCCAGAGAGCAAAGGAGGCGACGATGTTCAGGATGTTGACTTTGAAGAAGTGAAAGAATAAAATCAACATTTTGTTTTTAAATAAGAAATGTCTTTTGTAAAACATAAGGCATTTTTTGTTACCTAGTTTTTAATTAAATATGAAAAAAGATCAAGTATTATCAATAACTAACGGGATTTGTAAAAATACCTTAATGGAGACATTAAAAATTGAGTTTATAGATGTTGGAGACAAATTTCTTAAAGCTCGTATGCCAGTAAATTCAAGGGTTTATCAGCCAGATGGAGTTCTTCATGGAGGAGCTACCGCTGCACTTGCTGAAAGTGTAGGAAGTGCAGCTGTATTTGTTTTGAACAAAGATCCAAATATTCAAGTCCGAGGCATAGAGATTACTGCAAATCATATAAAAAGTGTTGAGAATGGATATATTTATGCAACAGCTTCTCCACTGCATCAAGGAAGAACTATCCAATTATGGGAAATTAGAGTAGAGGATGAAAACGATACCCTGATTTCAATTTGTAAATTAACTACTTACAAAAAAAGAAAATAATTTATTTCAGTAATTTGTTGTTTAATATTTAGAATATATTTGTTCAAAAATATATTAATATGAAAAGTGTTATCATTTGTGATATGGAGGGAGTGATTCAGGAAATCAATAAAGGGGCTCTCGAATTATTTGGTTATGATAAAGAAGAGCTCATAGGAAAAAAAAGAGTATCAATTTTTTCACCAGGAGAAATAGTCATTCAAAATGTTTTAGGTTGGTTAGAAAAGGCCAATAAAGAGGGCAAATCATTGGTCAAAACTAACTTCATAAAAAAAGATGGTACCAAATTTAATGCTGAAATACTAATTACTCCTAATTTTGCGAATGGAAAAGATAAAGAGCAAACCGGTTATTGTGGAATAACAAAAGAAATTAATGAAGATGTTAATATCCCGATAAACTTTTCAACTAAGATTTTTAAGGGTATTGCTATAACAAGAGGTGGTTTTACATTGGCATCTATATTACCTATGATTATCATTGCAATTTTATTAAATCAATTAAATTCTTTATCAATTATAAATACGATAATTTCTATAACTGGTATCGTATGTCTTCATATTTTTGGAAATTTATATAATGACTATTTTGACGTAAGTTCTGGAACCGATGAAGTAAATAACGAATATTTTAATGTTGGTGATAAATCTTTAATTTTAAGGGGAGCTCAAATTTCAGGTGGTAGTAGAGCAATTGAATTAGGTCTTATCACATTAAATAAAACAAAAAAATTAGGAAACATAATGTTACTAATTGCTTTAGCTTGCATTGTATTCCTATCAATAAGTATATTTTTAGAGACTAAATCTATTAATAATATTTATGGAATATTTACAATTGGTTTTTTAGGTTTAATATTAACATACTCTTATACAGCTAAACCTTTAAGGTTGTCTGCTAGAAGAGGACTAGGTGAGTTTGTTATTTTTTTAACCTTTGGGCCATTACTAACTCTTGGTAGTGCTTTTGCAATGACAAATACCTCTCTTGATATAACATATAATGCTTTAAAGTTTTTTATATTTATTGGCATTCCTTTAGGATTATTAACTACTAATATTCTTTTAATAAATCAATTTCCAGATTATAATTCAGACAAAAAATCGAATAAAATTAATTTAGTTGTTTTATTTGGAAAGAAACTTTCTAGATGGATTTATTTATTAAACTTAGTTTTAATTTTTTTAAGTACTTTCTATTTTATCCAAGAAATATCAAAATTTATTCCAGTATTCAACTACAATAGTTTTTATATTATTTTTTCAATAATTTTTGTATACGGGTTATATATTTTTAGTGGATTATTCAAATATTATGATTCAAGAAAACTAATTAATTATAACATTCATACCATATATTATCAAATTATTTTTTGTTTGGGTTTAGTTTTGACCTTTTATATATAAATAGATATTAATATGTTTCTTAATCGAGTTTCAGGGTATAAAAATCCATTCTGGATGTACCTGCTTGGTTCTTTTATTATTTTTATTTTTACGCTAATTGGTCAGTTGCCACTCACTTTTTTTATGACAAAAGAAAGAATTGTAGATGCTAGTGGTGATCCCATGTTAGCATTAAGAAATTTAGATAAAAATTTACAATTACTTTTACTTTTAATCCCCTTTGCGGTTGGCTTTTTAGGACTTTTATTGGTAGTAAAAAAAATTCACGGATTTAGTTTGAGAAGTATATCAACATCGCGTAATTCTTTAGATTGGAAAAGGATAATTTATGCCTTCATAGTTTGGAGTTCGATAACATTTTTATTGATCCTTGTTGATTATGCTATTAATCCCGGTGATTATCAATGGAATTTTAATTTTAATTCTTTTGCTATACTTCTTTTGATAGCGGTAGCTCTAATGCCTATACAAACTAGTTTAGAAGAATATATTTTCAGAGGATATTTAATGCAAGGTTTTGGAGTTTTATTTAAAAGTAGATTAGGAGCATTACTTACTACCTCTTTAATTTTTGGCTGCTTACATTTTTATAACCCTGAAGTTGAGAAATTAGGTTATGGACTAATGATATATTACGTCGGGACTGGTTTATTTTTAGGAATATTAACTCTAATGGATGAAGGGATTGAACTCGCGCTAGGTTTTCATGCAGCAAATAATTTAGTTACAGCTTTGATGGTAACTTCTTCTTGGACTGTATTTCAAACAGAATCTGTTTTTATAGATGTTTCTGAGCCCTCTCTTGGTGGAGAAGTCCTAATTTCTGTATTTATATTATATCCTTTTTTTATTTTTTTAATGTCTAATAGATTTAATTGGTCTGGATGGAATACAAAAATTACTTCTAAACTATAATTATGCAAACACCCCATTATTCAAAAATTCATAATCGTTTTCTTTTGAACGGTTATTTTTATGACAAAAACACCCTAAAAGAAGTTGCTTATGACTTTATCAAAGAGGGTGATGAATATGAATATTTTTTAGGTGATTTCCTTTTAGATTGGTTTGATAATTCAGATTCTGTTTATCTTGAGAGTTCAGTAACTTCTCCTCAGCCTAAAAAATTTTTATTCAAAAAGCAGTCTCTTGTAAATAGTGCAATTTCTACAGGAAATTTCTTTGGAATAAGTGTTGGTGATAGTGCTTTACATTGCCTTCCAGCAAATTATATTGCAGGAAAGATGATGCTGATTCGTGCAATGATATTGGGTTTGGAAATTGATTTGATTTCACCTTCAAAAACCCCATTTCATAAAAATCAAAAAACTTACGATTTTGTAGCGATGACACCAACGCAAGCTTTTCATTCCCTATCAAATTTAAAAAAAGTAAAAAAACTTATTATAGGAGGCGCTTATGTTTCTTTAGCTCTACAAAAATCTCTTATTAATTCTAAAGTAAATGCATTTGAAACTTATGGTATGATGGAGACGTTATCTCATATTGCAGTTCGAACTATGCTTGATCCCGTATCTGAATTTAAATGTTTACCTGGCATTAAGGTTCATCATGACAAACGAAATTGTTTGGTAATCGACGCCCCTAATTTAAATCTTAGTAATCTAGTAACAAATGATGAAGTGGAAATCATAAGCCCAAATCATTTTAGATTGATTGGAAGAATAGATAATATTATTTACTCAGGAGATTTAAAACTTCACCCCGAACAAGTAGAGCGTAAACTTTCTGAAAATCTTTCTTTTCATTTTTTTATAGATAGCATTTCAGATCCATTATTAGGTGAAAAGGTAGTATTAGTAATAAAAGATAACCCTAAAATTAAATTTGAGAAACTCCAAAAGCAGATTAAAAAGTGTAATCATCTTAAGCCTTACGAGGTTCCCAAAGCTGTAGTTTATTTTAAAGATTTTATCCAGACATACAGTGGAAAGGTAAAGCGAAAGGATACAATGTCTCAGAAACCACTACGAGTATTAAACTTGTAAGAGACCCATATTAAATTTTTCTATAATCGGAGCATGATTTGCCATATCAATCCCCATACTTATCCAAGATCTAGTTTCAGCTGGATCAATTACCCCATCAACCCATAATTGAGACGCAGCATAGAGTATGTCAGTTTTGTTTTCATAATCTTCATTGATTTGTTTTTGTAAGTCTATTTCTTTTTTTTCATCAAAATTCACTCCATTTTTTTTGGCTGTAGATTTTTCAATTTGCAATAAGACATTGGCCGCTTGACTCCCTCCCATAACTGCGATTTTTGCTGTAGGCCATGCTAGCATTAAACGAGGATCATATGCCCTTCCACACATAGCATAATTACCTGCTCCAAAAGAGTTTCCAACAATAATAGTAAACTTAGGTACAACAGAATTGGCGACTGCATTTACCATTTTAGCTCCATCTTTTATGATACCTCCGTGTTCAGCTTTGCTGCCTACCATGAAACCAGTAACATCTTGAATGAAAACCAAAGGAATATTTCGTTGGTTACAATTTGCTATAAAACGAGTGGCTTTATCTGCAGCATCTCCATAAATGACTCCACCAAATTGCATTTCTCCAGATTTACTTTTTACAACCTTTCTTTGATTGGCTATAATACCTACTGACCATCCATCTATTTTTGCATATGTTGTTATTAAAGTTTGTCCATACTCTTTTTTGTATTCATCCATAGACTCTTTATCTACCAATTGACCTAAAAGCTTGTGGCTGTCATAAGGTTGTGTACTTACTTTAGGAAGGATTTTATAAATCATATCAGGATCTCCTGTAGGTAATTTCGGTGCGGTTCGCTGAAAGCCAGCGATCGAAGGATGTCCTATTTTCTCAACTAGACTTTTAATTTTTTCTAATGCAGCTTGATCATCTTTTACCTTATAATCTGTAACTCCACTAATACCACTATGTGTATTTGCTCCTCCTAAAAACTCATTGTCTACATCTTCACCAATCGCAGCTTTTACTAAATAACTTCCTGCTAAAAAAATACTTCCTGTTTTTTCTACAATAATTGCCTCATCGGACATGATTGGAAGATAGGCTCCTCCAGCGACACAGCTACCCATTACAGCCGCAATTTGCACAATACCCATACTACTCATTTTGGCATTATTTCTAAAAATACGTCCAAAATTTTCCTTATCTGCAAAAATTTGGTCTTGGAGGGGAAGGAAAATACCAGCACTATCTACAAGATAGATAATCGGGATTTTATTTTCTATGGCAATTTCTTGTGCTCTTAGATTCTTTTTTGCAGTCATGGGAAACCAAGCACCAGCTTTTACGGTTGCATCATTTGCAACAATTACACACCGCTTTCCAGAGATTTTAGAGATTACAACAACTACACCCGCTGAAGGACAGCCCCCATATTGTTCATACATATTTTCTGCTGCGAGAACACCTATTTCAAAAACTTCATCAGGATTATCAACTAATTGATTAATTCGTTGACGAGCTGAAAACTTACCCTTTTGGTTTAATTCTTTAAGACTAGCCTTGCCTCCTCCTTGTTTTATAATTCTTACTCTTTGTTCGAGTTTTGCCCATGCCATTTTAATGACATCTTTATTTTTTTCTTGTTCTAAATTCATAACGTTATTAAGTCACTGCTAAAGTAATAATTTCTATAGGTGAAGTTTTAAATAAAAGTTCGATATTTGTCATTGTTTACGAACAAAGATGGGTTTAAACAAAAATAAAATAGTTGGCTACACCGCTTTGGTAATGGCAATTATTGGTAGTGCATTAATTTTAGTTGGTATTTTTAAATATACTGATTACGCTATAGGTTTTTCAATTGCAGGTGTAGGATTTTTTGCCATTGCCTGGGCTTTTAACGCCTTAAGGGGCAGAATTTAACATGTCAGAAGATAAAAAGGTAATTTTTTCGATGAATGGGGTTTCAAAAACCTTTCAAAGTTCCAATCAGCCAGTTTTAAAAAATATTCATTTAAGTTTCTTTTACGGAGCAAAAATTGGTATTCTTGGACTTAATGGCTCAGGAAAATCTAGCCTTCTAAAAATAATAGCAGGTTTAGATAAAAGCTACCAAGGTGATATAGTTTTTTCAAGTGAGTATAAAGTTGGTTATCTAGAACAGGAGCCAAAACTTAATGAAGAAAAAACTGTCCTAGAGGTTGTTAAAGAGGGTGTAGCATCTATAGTTGCTATTTTGGATGAATATAACCAGATAAATGATCAATTTGGTCTGCCAGAGGTTTATGAAAATAATGATAAAATGGGAAAACTTATGGATCGGCAGGCCCAACTCCAGGATGAAATTGATTCAGCAAATGCTTGGGAGCTCGACACAAAATTAGAGATTGCTATGGATGCTTTACGAACTCCACCTAGCGGTCAAAAAATAGGCCTTCTTTCTGGGGGTGAACGAAGAAGAGTCGCATTATGTCGTTTATTATTACAAGAGCCTGATGTGTTGCTTTTAGATGAGCCTACCAATCATTTAGATGCTGAGTCTGTTCAATGGTTAGAACATCACTTAGCTCAATACCAGGGCACTGTAATCGCTGTAACACATGACCGTTATTTTCTAGACAATGTAGCTGGTTGGATTTTAGAATTAGATCGTGGTGAAGGAATTCCATGGAAAGGAAACTATTCTTCCTGGTTAGATCAGAAATTTAAACGTTTGGCTCAAGAACAAAAACAATCTTCCAAACGACAAAAAACTTTAGAACGGGAACTAGAATGGGTACGCATGGCTCCCAAGGGGCGGCAATCAAAACAAAAGGCTCGTTTGGCAAATTATGATAAGCTAATGAGTCAAGATCAAAAAAAGATTGATGAGAAGTTAGAGATTTTTATTCCAAATGGACCCCGTTTAGGCACGAATGTTATTAAAGCATCCAATGTTTCTAAATCTTTTGGTGAAAAGTTATTGTATGAAGATCTCAATTTTAATTTACCTCAAGCTGGAATAGTTGGGGTAATTGGACCAAACGGTGCAGGAAAGTCTACAGTTTTTCGGATGATAATGGGAGAAGAATCCCCAAACGGAGGAATATTTTCAATTGGTGATACGGTAAAACTAGCTTATGTAGATCAGTCTCATGCTAATATTGATTCTGAAAAATCAATTTGGCAAAATTTTAGCGATGAGCAGGATTTAATTATGCTAGGGGGAAGACAGATCAATTCTAGAGCATTTCTTAGCCGTTTTAACTTTAGTGGAAATGAACAAAATAAGAAAGTTGCTTTACTTTCTGGTGGAGAGCGTAACCGTTTATACTTAGCAATGACCTTAAAAGAGCAAGGGAATGTACTATTGCTAGATGAACCTACTAACGACCTTGATGTAAATACTCTTAGAGCCTTAGAAGAAGGACTAGATAACTTCGCTGGTTGTGCTGTAATTATTTCTCACGACCGCTGGTTCCTTGATCGTATTTGTACTCATATTTTAGCTTTTGAGGGAGATTCCCAAATTTATTTTTTTGAAGGTTCTTATTCAGACTACCGGGAAAATAAGAGAAAACGTTTAGGTCAAGACATTATGCCTAAAAGGATACAATACCGAAAATTAACTAGGGATTAAGCTAATTTTAATTCCATTTTAATATTTCCACGTAAATAAATCAGGTCAGCTTCCATAGGAACTTCAATAAAGCCATATTTAAAGTACAAATGAATTGAGTTTTTTAAGATTGTATTTGAATAAAGTACAATTTTATTCCAATGATGCTTTTTAGCAAAAGAGATAGCAAATTGCATCATAATATTTCCATATCCTTTACCTCTGAATTTAGGATCAATTGCCATTTTACTAAATTCATATACCTGATTCTCTTTTTTTATGAATGCAAAGGTTCCGATAACTTCATCCTTTATTTCCCCCATTACAATAAAACCACCAGGGTCTAAAATTTCTGTTTTTGGATTGCTTAATACTTTTTCATCAATAGGTTCAACCTCAAAATACGTTTTAAGCCATTCAACATTTAGGGCCATAAACTGTTCAGCATCTTTAGCATTAAATTCTCTAAACTTAATTTCAGGCGTCATTAGTCATATCTTCTGGGCGAACCCAGGCATCATATTCCTCAGCTGTTAAATAACCAAGGGATAAACTGGCCTCTTTTAAAGTACTTCCATCTTTATGTGCTTTGTTAGCAATTTCAGCAGCTTTATAGTAGCCTATTTTATTGTTTAGTGCAGTAACAAGCATTAAGGAATTCTCAACTAATTGATTGATTCTATTGTGATTAGCTTCAATTCCGTGAATACAATTCTCAGCAAAACTTACACATGCATCACCGAGTAATTTTGAAGATTGCAATATATTTGTTGCCATTAACGGTTTAAAAACATTCAATTCATAATGCCCTTGAGTTCCTGCTACAGAAATGGCAACATCATTCCCTATTATTTGAGCACAGACCATAGTCAGTGCTTCACATTGGGTTGGATTTACCTTTCCAGGCATAATAGAGCTTCCCGGCTCATTTGCAGGGATTATCAATTCACCTATACCTGATCGAGGACCCGAGGACATCATTCGAATGTCATTGCCAATTTTATTCAAAGATACAGCGAGCTGTTTTAAAGCGCCATGTGATTCAACAATTGCATCGTGAGCGGCAAGAGCTTCAAATTTATTTTCAGCACTTTTAAATGGTAGTTCTGTAAATTCTGCAATATAGGCAGCAACTTTTTTTGAGTATCCTTTTGGAGTGTTAATACCTGTTCCTACTGCAGTTCCTCCTAGTGCTAACTCTGATAAATGATCAAGTGTATTTTTTAATGCTTTAACACCGTGGTCTAATTGTGAAACATAACCCGAAAACTCTTGACCTAAAGTTAGGGGAGTAGCATCCATCAGATGAGTACGTCCAATCTTGATAATCTTTTTAAAGTCATTTGCTTTTTTATTTAATGCATCTCTGAGTTTTTGAACTCCAGGAATTGTGATTTCAATAATCATTTTGTAAACTGCAATATGCATTCCTGTGGGAAAGGTATCGTTGGATGATTGAGACTTATTTACATCATCATTGGGTGAAAGAGTTTTTGTTTCATTTTCAAAAATCTTTCCTTCCAAAATGTGTGCCCGATTTGTAATTACTTCGTTTACATTCATATTAGTCTGTGTTCCTGAACCTGTTTGCCAAATCACTAAAGGAAATTGATCATCTAGAACACCTGAGAGTATCTCATCGCACACTTTTGCTATAAGATCACGTTTTTCGTCTTGTAATATACCTAAATCATGATTTGTATAAGCAGCAGCTTTTTTTAGGTAAGCGAAACCATAGATTATTTCTAATGGCATAGAAGCTGGAGCTCCAATCTTAAAATTATTACGTGAACGTTCTGTTTGTGCTCCCCAATAAACATCCTTTGGAACTTTTACTTCACCCATAGTATCTTTTTCAATACGATAATCCATCTAATTTAATTTTTTGTAAAAATACTAGGTTTAAAATAAACCTAATTTATGAAGCTTTAATTTTTTAATAAAAATTTCCCTTAAAATCTAAATAATAAAAATAAATATTAGAAAAAACCTTAATTTTATAATGAATTATTTTAAATATGTTTGAATTTGATCAATATCTTGGCTTTATTTCGTTTTTAACGATATTAACAATTGGCTTCTGGCTAATGATATTTTTACTCACTTTTGTAATTCCTTATTGGTTATTTGGATCAATTAAAGAATACCTAAAATATGGGAGAAACAAAAAAAATCTTGAAAAAAAGAATCAAAAAAAATAATATCAATTTTTCAGAGAGTTTTTGATTCACATTTTTATTTAATTTTTTTGACTTACCCAAAAAATAGAGTTTAATAACTCTTCAAAAATTCTTTCAGATTTTCTATAGGTCTTGCCAAGACACCTAGATCATCAGAGACAACAATAGGGCGTTCAATAAGTTTTGGAAAAGAAACTAAAGCAAGTAAAATTTCATTTTCTGAAAGTGAGTCATGATTTGGTAAAGCTTTCCACTCTTTTTCGTTTTTACGAACAATAGCAATTGGATTAAGATTAGTCTTTATTAGGATCTTTTTTAAATCCTCATAATTCAAAGGATTTTCTAAATATAAAATTATCTCATAATCCATATTTTCTTTCTTAAGAAGTTCTAAAGCTTCTCTAGACTTTCGGCAGCGAGGATTGTGATATATTTTTAACAAATTAGGTTAGAATAAGAACTTTATTAAGATAATTCAGTTATTATTTAATTTTATCTATAATTGCTTTAAAAGCATCTGGTTGATTCATTGCAAGATCTGCTAAAACTTTACGATTTAAGCCAATATTATTTGTTTTGATTTTACCCATGAATTGGCTGTAAGACATTCCGTTAAGTCTCGCACCAGCATTTATACGAATAATCCATAAAGACCTAAAATTACGTTTCTTAACCTTACGGTCACGGTATGAGTATAGCATAGCTTTTTCAACCGCATTTTTAGCAATAGTCCAAACGTTTTTTCTACGTCCAAAAAAACCTTTTGCTTGTTTTAAAATTTTTTTCCTTCTTGATCTTGAAGCAACTGAATTTACTGATCTTGGCATTTTTTTAGTTTTTTGAAGTAGGCGGTATCAATACACTTTTGTGAGCCTTTCTTCAGGTTAATATATTATGGACTAATTCCCATTATTTTTATACCATACGTAATTGCTCTTTGATGCTCTGGCTATCGCTTTCGTGAACAAGACCAGAATGGGTCAATCTCAATTTACGTTTTTTAGATTTTTTTGTCAAAATATGGTTTTTAAAAGCATGCTTTCTTTTAATTTTTCCACTTCCTGTTATCTTGAAGCGTTTTTTGGCGCTTGATTTGGTTTTCATTTTTGGCATAAGCAATACGTTTTTATTTTTTTTTCGGGGTTATTAACATAATCATCTTTTTTCCCTCCAAAAGAGGCATTTGTTCTACTTTACCTATTTCTTCTAAATCTTGAGCTAATCGTAACAAAAGGATTTGCCCTTTTTCTTTAAAAACAATTGAACGTCCTTTAAAAAAAACAAATGCTTTTAATTTAGCTCCTTCTCTTAGAAATTTTTCTGCATGTTTCTTTTTAAATTCATAATCGTGCTCATCAGTATTCGGACCAAATCTAATTTCTTTAATCACAATCTTACTAGTTTTAGCCTTTAAAACTTTATCACGCTTCTTTTGTTCGTACAAAAACTTTTTGTATTCTAAAATTTTACAAACAGGTGGACTGGCTTTTGGCGAAATCTCTACTAAATCTAACTCTAGTGTCTTTGCCATAGATAAAGCCTCACCGAGTTTATAAACACCTATTTTAACATTATCACCAACAAGCCTAACTTCTTGAGCTAAAATTTTATGGTTGATCCGATGTGGGTCTTCCTTAAATACCCTACCTGGGCTATTCGATCTTCTTCTTCGTATTGCTATGTCGCTTTGTTTTAAATTATGTTTTAAAGGTAGCTTGACTATCCTTTATTTCTATTTTAAGTTGTTTAACAACCAATTCAATTGTAAAACTGCCGATGTCTCCCACCTGATGTTTTCGTAGAGACAAAGTTTTGTTTTGCACTTCTTTCTCTCCTATGATAATCATATATGGGACTTTAGTGATTTCCGAGTCACGGATTTTTTTTCCAATAGTCTCATTTCGATTATCTAGGAGGGCGCGAATTTCGTGATTTTCCAATAAATTTAAAACTTTTAGAGCGTAATTTTTATATTTTTCACTTACACAAAGAATATTTACCTGGTTTGGCATTAGCCAAAGGGGGAAGTTTCCTCCTGTGTGTTCTAAAAGAATGGCAACAAATCGCTCAATACTTCCAAATGGAGCACGGTGAATCATAATTGGGCGATGTAATTCGTTATCATTACCTTTATAAGTAAGCTCAAACCGCTCGGGAAGGTTGTAATCTACTTGAATAGTTCCAAGTTGCCATTGGCGACCCAAAGCGTCCTTAACCATAAAATCTAACTTAGGTCCATAAAATGCAGCTTCTCCCATTTCGGTAATGTAGTCTAGGTTTTTTTCTTTTGCTGCTCTGATTATAGCTTTCTCAGCTAGATCCCAATTATCAGATTCACCTATATATTTTTCTGGATTTTCCTTATCTCGAAGCGATACTTGCGCGGTAAATTCATCAAAACCGAGGGATTTAAATACATATAATACTAAATCAATTACTTTTTTAAATTCTTCATCCAATTGTTCAGGCATACAAAATATGTGGGCGTCGTCTTGTGTAAAACCTCGAACTCTTGTAAGTCCATGCAACTCTCCACTTTGTTCGTATCGATAAACTGTTCCAAATTCTGCATACCGTATCGGAAGATCCCTGTAGCTCCAAGGTTTAGTCTTGTAAATTTCACAGTGATGAGGGCAATTCATGGGTTTAAGTAAAAATTCTTCACCATCCGCAGGGGTTTGTATGGGTTGAAAACTGTCGGACCCGTACTTTTCATAATGTCCGGAAGTCACATATAATTCTTTATTACCAATATGGGGAGAGATTACCTGTTCATATCCCGCTTTGATTTGAGCAGTCTTTAAAAAGTTTTCTAAGCGTTCACGTAATGCTGCTCCCTTTGGCAACCATAAGGGTAAACCTTGTCCTACTTTTTGGGAGAAAGCGAAGAGCTCCAATTCCTTTCCAAGCTTTCTGTGATCACGTTTTTTAGCTTCTTCTAAAAGCGTAAGATGCTCAGTTAGATATTTTTGTTTTGGAAATGATATCCCGTAAATTCTCGTTAATTGTTTCTTTGTTTCATCTCCTCGCCAATATGCTCCAGCCACGCTAAGAAGTTTGACGGCTTTTATGAAACCAGTGTGGGGGATGTGTCCTCCTCGGCAAAGGTCAGTAAAGTCTGCATGGTCACAAAAACTTATTGTGCCTTCCTCAAGATTTTGTATTAACTCAATTTTATAAGGATTTTTTTCTTTTTCATAAAATTTTAAAGCATCTAATTTATTACTCATCCGCATCTTAAATTCAAACTTTTCTCTAGCAAAGTTTAAAAATTGTTTTTCTAACGCAGGCAAATCTTTTTCAGAAAAAGAAGTATCACCAAAATCTACATCGTAATAGAAACCATTTTCTATTGCTGGTCCAATAGTTAATTTAGCCTGTGGATAAATAGCTAAAATACTTTGGGCTAATATATGAGCTGATGAATGCCAAAATGCAGTTTTTCCTTTCTTATCATTCCATGTAAAAAGATGGATAACTCCATTCTCTAAGATCGGGGTACTTGTTTCCAGGGTAATACCATTAAAGCTTGCAGACAGAACATTTCGAGCAAGTCCTTCACTAATGTCTTGAGCTATTTGAAATGGTGTGACTCCTTTTTCATAGTCTCGAACGGATTGATCTGGAAATTGAATTTCTATCATTATTAATTATAAAATCTGTGCAAATATAGGGGGTCTTTATAAGGCATACAATGCCAAATTAAAGATTCCTTTTTTTTCGTTCTCCTAATAATGCATTTAAAATAGTTTTAACACCTAAAAAGCCATAATAAATTGCTATTGCTAACAAGCTCAGGCCAATTAGTAAAACTGGATAAAATAATGGATGTTCTTTATTTTTAAAAGCTTGATGAACAACTACAGGTCCGGAAAAACAGCAAATTAGAAAAGTTACCATTCGTTTTAACCCTTTTTGAAATAGGACTTTGTTCATATTTCTTTATGTATCATACTTAGTTTTAAAAAGAAACATAAGCTTAAGGCATATCATTTTTATCAAAAGCTTCAATTGCTTCTCTTACACCTCCGTAATCTTGAAGTAATTTACGTGAATGTTTTAAGCTAGCACCAGTGGTATCCATTACAATTCGTTCAGCACGATCCATAAGTTTATCATTGGAGAGTTGCATGTCTACCATTTTATTTCCTTTTACATGTCCCAGTTGGATCATAGTAGCAGTGGTAATGCTGTTAAGAATCAATTTTTGTGCAGTTCCAGCTTTCATACGAGAGCTACCAGTTAAAAATTCAGGTCCAACTACAACTTCAATCGGAAAATCACTAACTGCTGCCATAGGACTATTTAGATTACAAGCAATACAGCCTGTGGGGATTCCGTTTTTTTTTGCTAAAGTTAACCCCTCAACAACATATGGTGTAGTTCCAGAAGCAGCAATACCAATTATAATATCTTTTGAATTGACTAGCTTTTTTTGCAAATCTTTCCATGCCATCTGGGTATCGTCTTCTGCATTTTCTATGGAATTTCTAAGGGCATGGTCACCTCCAGCTATCAGTCCAATTACTTTTTCGGGTGGAGTGCCAAATGTCGGTGGACATTCTGAAGCATCAAGAACTCCCAAGCGGCCACTAGTTCCAGCACCAATATAAAAAAGGCGACCACCTTTTTTAAGTTGTTCTATTACCTTTTTAATCAATGCCTCTGTTTGATCTCTCACCATACCTACTGCTTTTAAGGCATTTAGATCTTCAAAATACATTCCGTCAATCAATTCTCTAATACTCTTTTTTTCTAAGTTATTATGATTTGAATCTGCTTCTGTTATTTTTTCAAATTTCATTAGATAAATATAGCAAGCAATTAGTATATAACCTAAGATTGTTAATGAAGCGAAACTTTAGGGATATTATGTTGGCCTAGTATTTTTATTAAAGAACAAAATATTGACTTAATTTAAACAACAAAACAAAAAATCTAAACTTAAGATCAATATTATTATTAAAACTTTAAATAATGGTTATCCAATCTTAGCTTCTAGGTTTTTTTTAATTACAGAAAGGAATTTCTGTGTTGTTAAGTAGTGAGAACTATTCAACTCCTCGCCATGAATTAAAAGAGCTAGATCTTTGGTCATTTTTCCACTTTCCACAGTTTCTATACAAACAGTTTCTAATGCAGAACAGAATTCTATTAATTTATGATTATCGTCTAGTTTTCCACGATGGGCCAAACCTCTGGTCCAGGCAAATATAGAGGCTATAGGATTTGTAGAAGTTTCTTTTCCTTGTTGGTGTTGGCGATAGTGGCGTGTAACTGTCCCGTGTGCTGCCTCTGCTTCCATTGTTTTACCATCCGGTGTCATTAGTGTAGAGGTCATCAATCCTAAAGAGCCAAATCCTTGGGCCACAGTATCTGATTGTACGTCTCCGTCATAGTTTTTGCATGCCCAAACGAATCCCCCATTCCATTTCATAGCTGCAGCAACCATATCATCAATTAAACGATGTTCATATTTAATACCTGCAGTCTTAAACTTAATTTTAAACTCTTTGTTATAAACCTCCTGAAAGATTTCTTTAAAACGACCATCATAAGCTTTTAGGATGGTATTTTTAGTTGATAAGTATAATGGCCAACCTTTATCTAAAGCTCGGTTCATACAGGATCTTGCAAAGCCATAAATTGATGAATCTATGTTGTACATACTCATTGCAACACCATTTTCTTGAAAATGATAAACTTCCCAAGTCTTAGGAGTTCCCCCATCATCAGGGGTGAAGGTCATAGTAAGTTTACCTTTCCCGGTGGTTACTGTGTCTGCGGCCTTATATTGATCTCCAAAAGCATGACGCCCTATACATATGGGCTTGGTCCAACCTTGAACGTACCTAGGGACATTCTTCATAATTATGGGTTCTCTAAAAACAGTTCCGCCTACAATGTTTCGAATAGTCCCATTTGGCGATCGCCACATGTTTGATAAATTAAATTCTTTAACTCTATCTTCATCTGGAGTAATTGTGGCGCACTTTATTCCTACGTTATGAACCTTTACTGCATTTGCTGCCTGAATCGTAATTTTATCCTGGGTTGCATCACGAGAAGTTACAGAAAGATCATAATATTCTATATTCAGATCTAAATATGGCAGTATTAGTTGATCTTTAATAAATTTCCAGATGATCCGAGTCATCTCGTCACCATCCATTTCTACTATTGTATTAGAAACCTTAATTTTTGCCATGTTTTAGATTTAAGTTATGATTTGCAAAAAAAAACCGTCACTAGGACGGTATCTTTATTTATGCTTCCTTAATTCGAGCTTTTTTACCCCTTAAATTTTTAAAATAGTAAATGCGTGAGCGCCGCACTTTACCTTTTTTATTTACTTCAATTTTCTCTAAGGTTGGAAGGTTTAGAGGAAAAATCCTCTCAACACCAACTGTTCCAGACATTTTTCGAATAGTGAAAGTTTTAGATAAACCTTGACCCTTGATTTGTATAACTGTACCTTTAAAAAATTGGGTACGAACTTTTTCTCCTTCTCGAATTTGATAATAAACTGTCAATGTGTCTCCTGCATCAAATTCAGGAAAATCTTTTTTAGTTATAAATTCTTTTTGTACAAAGCTTATTAGGGCATCCATCATTAGGATTATTAGTTTTTAAAAATTAACATTCACGTCTATCGTCAGAGGTTAATCTTTAATTGTACGAAATTAAACTTTATTTTAATCTAAACAATGAATAATGTCAACAAATATTTCTATGTTAAGAGATCTGGGCGTAATCTTTTTGTCCGCTCTAAAGCCTCTTTCTCACGCCATTCGTTTACTTTGGGTGTATTGCCTGAAGTTAATATTTCAGGGACTTTCCACCCTTTGTATTCTGCAGGACGTGTATATATAGGTGGGGCAAGCAATCCATCTTGAAAGCAATCAGTTAAAGCTGATGATTCATCCCCTAAAACACCTGGAATTAGACGAATTATACTATCACTTAAAACAGCTGCTGCTAATTCACCTCCAGAAAGAACAAAATCTCCGATTGATATTTCATGTGTGATCAGGTGATCACGGACGCGTTGGTCAACTCCTTTATAGTGTCCACAAAGAATAATTATATTTTCTAAAGTTGAAAAATGATTCGCAAGCTTTTGGTTAAGCTTTTCACCATCAGGTGTTAGATAAATAATTGCATCGTAACTTATTACTTTTTTTAGTGATTCAAGGCAAAGATCTATAGGTTCTAACATCAATACCATGCCTGCTCCACCACCAAATGGGTAATCATCAACTTGCTTCTGTTTATGATTACTATAGGCCCTAAGGTCATGAAAATAAACTTCAACTTTTCCAGATGTAATAGCTCTTCTAAGGATTGAAGCTTCAAAAGGACTTTGAAGAAGTTCTGGAAAGAGAGTTATTATATCAATACGCATATTAATTTATATTAATATTAAAACAAACTTAAAATTCCCGGGAATCTTAAGCTATTTATAAAGCTTTTATTATTTAAAATTGTAAAATAATTTTCTCTTTTTCTCCAGAACTGTTTAGAAAAAGTATGCTTTCCAAATTTCCAATATCGAAGGAGCTAACGTCAGAAAGTTTATTTACTTTTTGGCCATTAACTTCTAAGATAATATGTCCATTATCAATGCCACTTTGATACAATCTTCTGTTATTCATATTTGAAACATAAAGGCCAAAGTCAGTGTTGTATTCTTTTTTCTGTTCTGGAGTTAGTTCACGGACTTCCATGTAGAAGAAAATAGAACGATTAATTTTTTCAAGACGAACATTTGTCTTTTTTTCTTCACCATTTCGTTTGTAAACAATATTTACTTTTTCTCCTGGACGCTTGCTAGCTAAATAACCTGATAAATCAGCAAACTTATTAATAACAATTCCATCTACACTTTTAATTATATCTTTTGGGCGGAGTCCAGCTAGATCAGCTCCTAGACCTTCTTCTAAATCAGTAATATAAAAACCTTCAGTTTCGTCCACCTCAAAGCGCTCTGCGAATTGAGCATCTAAAGCTTGACCCATAACACCGAGCAAACCACGCTGTACATCGCCGTACTCAATAATATCTTCAAATATTTTACGAGCGACATTGCTGGGAACAGCAAAAGAATATCCAACAAATCCTCCAGAAACGGAAGTTATGGCAGTATTGATTCCAATTAGTTCACCACTAGTATTTACTAAAGCTCCTCCGCTGTTTCCTCTATTTACAGCTGCATCGGTTTGTATGTAAGATTCGTTCACTCCATCACGCTTATTAAGATCTCGAGATTTTGCACTTATAATTCCTGCAGTGACTGTAGAATTTAGATTAAATGGATTTCCCACAGCAAGAACCCACTCGCCAATACGAGTTGTATCTGAATTTCCAAAGTATATATAGGGAAATTTAACATCTGAATTAATTTTTAAAACAGCTATATCAGAATCAGGGTCTGATCCAATAACTTTAGCTTTATATGTTTTATTATCATTTGTTGTTATTTCTATCTCGTTATTATTTTCTATCACATGATTGTTTGTTATTATAAAACCGTCTGGTGATACAATAACTCCCGATCCAGTTCCTATTCGTTCAGGAAGTTCTTCATTTCCATAAAAATATTTATAAAAAGAAGGTAAATTTGAGTTTGTTGTACTTGTATTTTTCACATGCACTACAGCGTCTATAGTTTTTTCTGCAGCATCAGTAAAATCTGTACTTTCCGCAGGAATCGTTTTCGTATTAATAGCATAATTGGTAGGCATCAAAGTATTAGTTTCGATACTTACAGGGTAGTTGTCTTTGACGTCTTGAGTGTATTGGTCATAAATAAAAAGACTAAATACCGCACTAAAGACAGCTACAATAAATGTTTTAATAAATGATTTCATCTAAATAATATTTTTTTGCAAAATTATACATTTTTATTAAAAATGAAATTCCTTTAACGCCTCTTTAACACCTTTAAAATTGATTATATTTGTTGATTATGGAGGTTATTTTTGACAAATATCACGGAGTTGGCAACGATTTTATCATAATGGATAATCGAGATGAAAAATATTCTAGCCTAAAATCTTCACAATTAAAATCCCTGTGTGACAGATACATCGGGATAGGTGCAAATGGAGTTATTTTAATACAACATTCCTCCGAAGCTGACTTTGAAATGGATTATTTTAATTCAGATGGAAATCCAAGTTCACTTTGTGGAAATGGAGGGAGATGTGCAGTAGCTTTTGCCAATAGGCATCAAATGATTAAAAGTCAAACTCAGTTTAAAGCGATTGATGGCCTCCATGAGGCTGAAATCGTTTCTAACGATAATGTCCGTTTAAAAATGAATAATGTCAAAGAATTGATAAATCATAAAGATGGGATTTTGATAGATACGGGTTCCCCACATTATATCCAATTAGTCGAAAATGTTTCGATTTTAAATATAAAAAAAGAAGGTGCAGAAATTCGCTTCTCAGATCCTTTCTTTCAAAATGGGGTTAACGTTAATTTTCTAGAAAAACAAAACAATAGTCATTTCTCAATTCGCACATATGAACGGGGTGTAGAAGATGAAACATTAGCTTGCGGAACTGGAGCAGTTGCTGGTGCTCTTGCTATGCATCATATAGGAAAAACAAATGGATTAACGAAAATAAAATTAGAGGCCATTGGCGGTATGTTAATAGTTGATTTCGCAATAAGTGAAATAGGCTACAAAAACATTCAACTTGAAGGACCTGCGATTTTTGTTTATTCAGGATGTATTAATATATGAGTTTAAATGATATTTCGTTACGTGCTTTAGAGCCCTCGGACATTAAATTCCTACTAGAAATAGAAAACGATTCTTCTTATTGGAAATATTCTAATAGAACTGAACCCTATTCTCGTGATCTGCTTGAAAAATATCTCGATCAACAAGTTCAAGATATTTTTCAAGCGAGACAAAAAAAATTTGTTATCACAAATTTAAAAAAAGCTACAGTTGGCTTTGTTGACCTTTTTGACTTCGAACCTTTACACCGACGTGCTGGGGTAGGAATAATAGTAAACGAAAATGAACATGGAAAAGGTTTTGGTAGATGTGCAATTAAACTCCTTGGGAATTATGCTAAACAGTATTTAAATATTAATTGTCTTTTTGCTAATATAGCAATTGAAAATGAAATAAGTATACTAGCATTTGAGGCTTGTGGATATAAAAAAGTTGGTTTAAAAAAAGCTTGGAATTTTTATGAAGATAAATTTCATGATGAATACTTATATCAAAAATTATTTACCTAGTGTACAGAAAAAAAATCTTTATTATCATAATACTGCTTGGAGTTGGATTTGGATTATTCTTTGTTCTTAGATTTTATCAAATTTTTTTTTGGGATAATACATCTTTTGAAAACAAATATTCCTACATATTCATAGACAGTGAGGATAATATCGATTCTTTGGCCATTAAATTAGATCCTATATTAAAATCAACTTCTAATTTCCTTGCAGTAGCAAAGAAAAAAGGTTATTCAAAAAGTATTCGCATTGGTAAATATAGGATTGAAAAGGGAATGAGTAATAATGATATTATCAATGCTCTTTGGTCTCAGAGGCTTACATCAAATGTTGTTTTTAATAACCAAGAGCGTTTACAAGATTTAGCAAATCGAATTTCTTTACAAATTGAAGCAGATAGCCTTGAGCTTATAACTGCCTTTCAAGATTCTACTTTTTTAACTCAAAATGGATTCACTTTAGAAAATGCATTGAGTATGTATTTACCAAATTCTTACAACGCTTTTTGGGATACTACTCCAGAGGAATTTAGGAACTTAATGCTGAAAAGTTATAAGCGTTTTTGGAATAAGGATCGAATGAAAAAGGTCAAAAAATTAGGTTTAACACCAAATGAAGTTTACATATTAGCTTCAATTGTTTATAAAGAAACGATAAAAAAAGATGAGCAGTCTATAATAGCTGGATTATATCTTAATCGCTTGAGAAAGAGAATGAAACTTCAAGCAGACCCTACCGTAATTTATGCCAAAAAAAAAGAATCTAATAATTTTGATCTTATCATTAAAAGAGTTCTTTACAAAGACTTACTATTAAAATCTAAGTACAATACATACCGATATCGAGGTTTACCTCCTGGCCCTATATGTATGCCAGACCTTTCCACTATTGATTCAGTGCTTAATCCCAAGCTGCATACCTATCTCTATTTTGTTGCATCCCCATTAAAACCAGGGTACCATTTATTTGCTAAAAATTTAAGAGAGCATAAAAAAAATAAAAAAATTTATACCCAGTGGTTAGATAAACAAAATCTATACCGTTAAAAAGAACACTCAATTATAAATATACACGGCTTTTTACTAATATTAAGTTTATTTTTCTTCCATTCTATTATCGATCGTGTTTTAATATATTCTGAAATTAGAGTTAAATCACATGCTATACAAAGACTTGTATTTAAATTTAAAACCTTAATCATTTCTGTAAATAATAATTGACTTCGGTAAGGGGTCTCAATAAACACCTGAGCTTGATTTTCTTTTAAAGAATTACGTTGATATTTTAATAAAGCTTTTTCACGTTTTTTTTTATCTATTGGGAGATAGCCATTAAAGCTAAAATTTTGTCCATTCATACCCGAACTCATTATTGCTAAGAGTACTGATGATGGACCAATAAGGGGTTTTACAGAAATATTATGCTTATGTGCTTTTGCAACAATTACTGCACCTGGATCAGCAATCCCAGGACAGCCAACATCTGAAAGTAAGCCTATGGAAGTGCCATTTAGACAAGGATTTATATATGAGTTAAGTTCTTCAGGATCCGTGAATTTATTTAAAGGTAATATTATTAGATTTTCTTGGTTTTTGTTAGGAATAAGCTTTTTAATGAAGCGTCTTGCCATTTTTTCATTTTCAACAATGAAATGCGTGAGTTCTCCAACCACTTTTTTTATTGAAATTGGTAATACCTCGACCGGTGAGTTATTACCTATTGGTGTGGGAATTAGATATAAAATTCCTTTTTCTTGTTTTATTAAGTCCATAGACTTAAGTCTTTAACAATTTGTTCGCAGGAATAATTCAAAAGTAAATAACATTTATCAAAAGCTTCATAGTTTCCGTAATATGGATCTGGAATTTCTTGGTCAAAAGGATGAATTAGATTTACTTTTTCTTTGTCTTCTTGAGAATTTGTTAAAGTCAAAACGTCAGCATAATTGGATTTATCCATCACATAAATATGACTAAAGTTATTAAAATCTTTTTTGGTAAACTTTCGTGCCAAATAGTGACTGATATTAATTCCATTTTGCTCCCCTATTAGAATACTTCTAGGGTCTGGTGAATTTCCAATATGATATCCTGCTGTTCCAGCTGAATCCACAATGATATTTGAGGAAACTTTATTTTTCAAAATTCCTTGGGCTAGGGGGGAACGACAAATGTTACCCAAGCAAACCATGAGTATTTTTGGAGTCTCCATTTTAAAAAAATTATAAAGTTAATTTCTGACTTAAGTCTTCCACGTATTTACGAAACTGTTTATCAGTAAAGGTGAGATTATCAACAGTTTTGCATGCATGAAGGACTGTCGCATGGTCACGTTTACCAATTTGATTCCCTATACTAGCTAAAGATGCTTTAGTGAATTTCTTTGCGAAATACATCGCTAGCTGACGTGCTTGAACTATATGTCTTCTTCTAGTTTTTGATTGAAGGGTTTCTATGTCCATTTGGAAATAATCTGAAACTACTTTTTGAATGTAATCTATTGACACTTCACGTTTAGTATTTTTAACAAACTTCATTACTACATCTTGAGCAAGTTCTGAAGTAATATCGACTTTATTGAATGAAGATTGAGCAATTAGAGAGATAATAGCACCTTCTAATTCACGGACATTTGTTTTTATATTTTTAGCTACATACTCAATTATATCTTCATTGATATTAACACCATCTCTATAGAGTTTATTTTTAAGGATAGAAATTCGAGTTTCATAATTTGGGAGTTGCAGTTCAGCCGAAAGACCCCACTTAAATCGAGAAAGTAGACGTTGTTCAATATCCTGCATATCAACAGGTGCTTTATCGGATGTAAGTATTACTTGTTTCCCATTTTGGTGCAAATGATTAAAGATATGGAAGAAAACGTCTTGGGTTCCTGTTTTACCAGAAAGGAATTGAACATCATCTATAATTAAAACATCTAAAAGTTGGTAAAAGTGAATAAAATCATTTCTTGTATTTTTTTTAACGGCTTCTATATATTGTTGAGTAAATTTTTCAGCAGCAATATATAAAACGGTTTTATCTTGATGTTTTTCTTTGATTTCAACTCCAATTGCATGAGCAAGGTGAGTTTTTCCGAGTCCTACACCCCCAAAAATAAGTAGAGGATTAAATGAGGTACCACCAGGTTTGGCAGAAACTGCTAATGCAGCAGATCTTCCTAATCTGTTCGAGTCTCCTTCGAGGAAATTTTCGAAATTATAATTTGGATTTAGTTGAGATTCAATTTGTAAGTTTTTAATTCCTGGGATAACAAAAGGATTTTTTAATTCAGATGGATGTGAATTTAAAGGTGCATCAACGTCTTGAGGTTTAATACCAACTCGATTATTACTTGGAATGTTTTCGGTAAATGCAACTTTATTACCAAAGGAATTTTCCATCCGAATAGAATAAACTAAACGAGCGTTACTTCCTAATTCTTTTTGCAAGGCTGTTTTAAGAATTTTGACATAATGTTCCTCTAACCACTCGTAAAAAAATTTACTAGGCACCTCTATACTTAAAATATTTTCTGAAAGTTTTACTGGTTTTATTGGTAAAAACCAAGTTTTATATGCTTGAGTTTGAATATTGTCCTTTATAAAAGACAGGCAGTTATTCCAAACCGATGAAGCGTTGTTAGACATTTAACTTATTATCTTATGTTGTTATTTATGGTTTACTGAGACTTAATTTGTCATTAAACAAATATTGATTAAAAAAAATTAAAAAAAAAATCAAAAGCCTATTGAATATTAAGTTTTTTTTTTGGAAATTATGTGACAGGTAATATATATTTTGAATTTATTTTTATTTCTCTTACTTGTTAATTATTTGAGAATGGATTTCAAAACAAAAATCATTAAAGTCCGTTATGGTGAAACAGATCAAATGGGCTTTGTCCATCACAGCAATTATTTAAAATATTTTGAAATAGCTCGACTCGAATGGCTCTCAGAATTAGGTATTTCTTATGCGGATATGGAACGTGATGGTATTTTAATGCCAGTAGTAAGTGCTAGCTTATATTTTAAAGAACCATTATTTTATGGAGATAATTTTTGGGTGACTGTTAAATTGAAAAAAAAACCTAAAGCCACTATTGAATTTGATTATTTAATTACAAATCAAAAAGAGAAAATGATTTGTACTGGGAATACTATTTTAGCATTTTTATCACCAATTACAAAGCGTCCAATGCGTTGTCCAAACTTTTTGGTTGAAAAGTTTAATTAAAAAAAAAGTTTAGTTTGTCACCATCTATATTTACTGATGTTTGAGATAAACTACTAAACTTAGGTATAGGAGTGCCTCTATTTAATTTTTTTGAAGCTACAAAAACTCTAGCCTCATCCCAAAGGTTAGCATCAATGAAATGTTGTAAAGTTATTTTTCCACCTTCTATAATAATAGATTGTATTTCTTGATTAAAGCAATAATTTAAAAACGTTTGAAGGTTAAATGGTTTTAGTTTTATCATCTTTTTCATGTTGTTATTAGATGATTTTAATTTATTAAAAAAATATGTATTTCTTTTATCACGATATACTTTACTGTCTATTGGTGTTCTGTTTTCAGGATCTAAAATTAAGCGAAGCGGATTACTACCTTCCCAATCTCGAGTAGTCAATTCAGGGTCATCGTCAATTATAGTTTGAACACCTACAAGTACAGCAGACTCTTGACTTCTCCATTGATGTACTTTTTGACGTGATTTTTGGTTTGAAATCCAGTACACAGAACCTTTATTAGTTTCATTTTTTAAAGGGGCAATAAAGTGATCAGAAGTTTGTGCCCATTTCAAAATAAGATATGGGCGTTTTTTTTTATGAAATGTAAAAAAACGACGATTAAGAAAGTCAGTTTCTTTTTTTAAAACTCCTAAAGTTACTTTACAACCAAATTGCTCTAAAGATTTTATTCCATTGCCAGCAACCTTTGGGTTGGGATCAATTGAACCAATAACAACTCTTGGTATCATATACTTTCCTATAATTTCAACACAAGGAGGGGTTTTTCCAAAGTGAGAGCAGGGTTCAAGATTAACATATATAGTACTTTTTTTAAGTAATGATTTATCTGATACACTATTAATTGCATTAACCTCTGCGTGGTGTTGTCCTGCTTTTTGATGCCATCCTTCTCCAATTATCTTGTTTTCATGAACAATTACTGATCCAACCATTGGATTTGGATAAGTTTTGCCTAAAGCCTTTTGAGCCAAATTGATGCAGCGTTGCATATAATATTGATCAATTGTTTTGTTCAAATCTGGTGTTTATTAATTTTATTAACTAGGATAATTTATTATTAATGCTTGTAAATTTAATATAAATCAATGTAGATTTAAATTATTTATACTAAGGGGTAATAAATCTTTAATTAAGAGAATTTGAATAAAAATGATTCTTAAAACTTTAGATTTGATTTCAATCCTGTTCCCAATAGGATCATTTTATTGAAGTCTTATAAAATATTTCTAATAAAATACTTATTATGACATTACGTGATGGACATGAACTTTTTATAGAAGGATTGAATAATTTTCTCGAACAAGCAGAAATTGATTTCATTTACAAATCAATTTTGAAAAACGGCTTAAATCTTGATCCAATACAATTATCAATTAAACCTTTTACAAAATTGAATTTTAGTGAAGAAATTTTCATTAAGGAAAGTCTTTTGAAAATAATTGCCCACGAACCCCTTCAATATGTAGTTGGTATAGCTCATTTCAGAGACATTATTTTAAAGGTTGACAAACGGGTTTTGATTCCTCGAACTGAGACAGAGGAATTGGTTAATTGGGTTTTAGATGATTTTGAAACATTGGATAAGCAGCTTAAACTTATTGACATGGGAACAGGCTCTGGATGTATAGGAATCGCGTTGGCAAAAGCACAACCCTTTTTTTCAGTTTATGCTTTAGATAGAGATAACGATATATTGGAATTGACTTTAGAAAATGCAAAACTAAATCGGGTTCAAATTAAATGTGTTAAGAAGGATATGACTCTAATAAAAGATTTTAATTTCAAAGTAAATGTAATTGTTTCAAATCCTCCATATGTAATGATTAATGAGAAAAAGCAGATGAAACCTAATGTTTTATTATATGAGCCTCATAAAGCAATTTTTGTTTCAGATGCAGATCCTTTGTTGTTTTACCGCATGATTTTAGAATTTGCTTCTAAAAACTTAAAACCAAAAGGTTATATTTATTTTGAAATAAATCCTCTGTTGGTAAAACAATTAAAAGAGTTAATTGCAACTTTTTCTTATACTGTTTTAGAACGTTTAGATATCTTTGGAAAACCAAGAATGCTTCGTTTGAAGAAAAAATAAAATGAAAGAGATTCAAAAAAAAATTATAAATCTAAGGGAAGAGTTACACCAACATAATCATCATTATTACATTCAAGATAACCCTGTAATTAGTGATTTTATTTTCGATCAAATGTTAAAGGAGTTACTAGATTTAGAAAAGGAATACCCTCAATTTTATGATCCAAACTCACCCACTCAAAGGATAGGAGGAGGAATAACCAAATCTTTTGATACTATTGTGCACCGTTATCCAATGTATTCTTTATCTAATACTTATTCTAAAGAGGAATTGATCCAATGGGAAGAGCGTATCAGAAAAGTTATAGGAAATGACATAAAAATATCTTATACCTGTGAACTTAAGTTTGATGGTGTTTCTATCAGTCTCACCTATGAAAATGGAGCCTTAGTTCAGGCTTTAACAAGAGGAGACGGAATTCAAGGAGATGCTATTACTAAAAATGTAAAAACGATTAATACCATTCCTTTGAGGCTAAAAGGTGATTTTCCAAAATTCTTTGAAATTAGGGGGGAAATTATTTTGCCTTGGGCTGGCTTTCATAAAATGAATGAAAAGCGTGCAGCTGAAGGAGAACCGCTCTACAGTAATCCAAGAAATACAGCCTCCGGAAGTTTAAAGTTGCTTGATAGCAGCTTACTAGCTGAAAGACCCTTAACCTTTTTCTTATATGCAGTCATATCAGATAAGTTATTGATTGAATCTCAATTTGAGGCTTTAAAAAAAGCAAAAGAATGGGGTTTTAAGGTTCCAGAAACTGCAAGTTTAGTTAATTCGATCGATGAAGTTTTCGAATACATCTCTAAATGGGATAATAAGCGGAAGGACTTACCTTTCGAAATTGACGGTATTGTAGTTAAAGTAAATCAATTTTCTTTACAAAAAGAATTAGGATTTACATCTAAAGCTCCACGCTGGGCTATTGCATACAAATATCAAGCTGAACAAGTGGCAACAAAACTTGAAGCGGTCCATTATCAAGTTGGCAGGACAGGAGCTATTACGCCAGTTGCTTCGTTAAAACCCGTGTCAATCTCTGGAACTGTTGTCAAACGTGCCTCTTTACACAATGATGACCATATTCAAAAATTAGGCTTACGAATTGGAGACACTGTATTTGTCGAAAAAGGAGGGGAGATCATTCCAAAAATTACTGGAGTAGACCAAATAAATCGACCTATTCAATCACAAGAAGTTGTTTTTATAAAAAAATGTCCCGAATGTGATTTTCCTTTAGTACGCGAAGAAGGAGAAGCGCAACACTATTGTAAAAATGAAGATGGTTGTCCTACTCAACAGATTGGAAAAATACAACATTTCATAGGACGAAATGCTATGGATATTGAGGGTTTAGGTGGAGAAACGGTAAGCTTATTGTTTTATGAGGGATTATTATTAAATATCACGGATTTATATAGTTTAAAAAAGGAGCAGATTCTACCATTAGACCGGATGGCTGAAAAATCAGTAAAAAATCTTTTAAAGGGAATTGATAAATCTAAAGAAAAACCATTTTCTAAAGTTTTATTTGGTTTAGGTATACGGTATGTAGGTCAGACCGTTGCTAAACGTCTTGCAAAGTCTTTTGGTTCAATAAAAGCATTAATTCAGGCTGATAGAGAAACGTTAACAAAGACAGACGAAATTGGATATCGTATAGCTGAAAGTGTGGTTGAGTTTTTCTCAAAATCACAAAACCTTGAGATTATAAATAAGCTATCTACTTTTGGACTTCAGTTGGAAGACTACACTGATTTACCTGAACCTAAGAATATTTTCAAAGGAAAAAAATTTGTAGTCTCGGGAACTTTTAATAATTATAGTAGAGAGGAAATAAAAAATGAAATTGAAATTCTGGGAGGAATCATATCAAGTTCGATTTCCTCAAAAACAGATTACTTAGTAGCTGGGATTGGAATAGGCCCTTCAAAAAATAGTAAAGCAAATAATCTTAAAGTTCCAATTATATCTGAAAAAGATTATCTTATTTTAAAAAATAGTGGTGTTTAAGCGTTATATATATAACATTTTTAGATAAAATGAATCAAATATATTTTTTTTATGCAATTGTAAGCTGGTTATATAAATTTAAGAATTGATGTATGAATTATTAACTGATGTCATTTTGCATTTAAGGCTAAAAAAGAGATTAAAAAGTCTTAATACAAAACCAAAGCGACCTGTAAAATCTTTTAAAACAATGGCAATAATAATTCCTTATGAGTGTTCAATTGATGAAAAAGTATTTATTGATCTCTCAAAAAACTTAAATATTTCAATGAACAGAGTAACTATATTGACGTTTAGTAAAAAAAAGATACTGAAAAATAAATCAAATTTTAAAAATAGAATTTATTTCACAAGAAATCAGCTCAGTTTTACTGGTAATTTCCCCATGGAAATAAAAGCTGTTTTTAAAAAAAAGTTTGATTTGCTTGTGAATTATTTTTCTGAGCAATCAGTATTTCCAGAGTTGATAAGTATAAATTTTAATTCAAATCTGAGAATTGGTTTTTCAGAAGCTAATAATCAGATTAATGATATTGTTTTAGATCTAAAATTAGATCAAACGGATCTTTTTCTGGATGAATCTAAAAAATATTTAAATTCAATTTTAAAATAGTGAAAAATGAACTTTAAGGGATTAGGTGTAGCGATGGTAACTCCATTCCATTCAGATGGAACTGTAGATTATGATTCTATTCCAGCTATTGTTGAAAACATTATTACTGGTCGTGCCGACTATATAGTGGTCATGGGAACCACAGCTGAAGTTGTATGTTTATCTAAAGAAGAAAAAAAAGAAATTATTCAAGTTATTATTAAAGCAAATAAATCTAAAATTCCAATGGTTATAGGAATTGGGGGAAATAATACTTCTAAAGTTATTGAAGAAGTTAAACAAACCAATCTTAATCATTTTGATGCAATATTGTCAGTTTCTCCTTATTACAATAAACCTACTCAAGAAGGAATTTACCATCATTATGCAGAAATTGCTAAAGTTAGTCCAATCCCCTTAGTAGTTTATAATGTTCCATCTCGAACGGGCAGCTCAGTTGCGGTTTCTACATTTGTTCGCCTTACTGAAGACTTCGATAACATTATTGCAATAAAAGAAGCTAGTGGAGATATGCTCCACGCCCAAGAGATTATTAAGAGATGTTCAAATCATATTCAAGTTATTTCTGGGGATGATGCGCTAACTCTACCCATGCTTTTGGCCGGCGCTGTAGGAACAATTTCTGTTTTAGGAAATGCTTTACCTCTTCCGATAGTTAAAATATTTCATTACATAAAGCAAGGAGATTTAAAAAAAGCATATGAACTTCATTACCAATTATTAGATTTGATTAACCTTTTGTTTGAGGAGGGTAATCCAGTTGGAATTAAGGCCCTGATGCAATGTTTAAATTTATGTTCTAATCAAGTTCGATTACCATTGGTTAATGCATCCACTCATTTAATGGAACGCATAGAAATTGTTTTAGAGGATTCTTTTCAAGCACTTTAAATATTAAAATCTTCTTTGGTATTATCAATTTTTAATGTCAGCTATATTTAGTATTTTTGCAAAATGAAATTTAAATTTATTTCTATTTCCATTTTGAAAATTTTAATTGTATTTACTTTTTCATGCAGTGATTACCAAAAACTATTAAATGGTGATAATTCCTCAGAAAAATATAAGCAAGCAGAAGTTTTTTATAATAATGGTGAATATCGTAAGGCTAATAGATTGCTAGAACAAATTATTCCAAGTTATAGAGGAAAACCGCAGTCTCAAAGGATAATTTTCTTTTTTGCTGAATCATATTTTCAAACTAAAAGTTATAGTCTGGCAGCCTATCAATATGAGAATTTCATAAAGTCTTTTCCAAAGAGTGATCGTATTCAAGAGGCCTCTTTTAAAGCTGCTAAAAGTTATTATTATCAATCTCCCACATACAGTTTAGACCAAAAAGAAACCCTTACAGCTATAGAAAAACTTCAAGTTTTCATTAACATATACCCAAATTCAGAATTTTCAGGAGAAGCTAATCAGATGATTTCCGAATTGCAGGAAAAAATAGAGAAAAAAGAATTTGAAATAGCTAAACAATATTATACAATTCGTGATTATAGAGCTGCTATAAAGTCCAATGATATTTTTATTGCAAGTTTCCCAGGTACAAAATTTAGAGAAGAATCTTTATATATTAAATTCATTTCACTATATGAAATAGCCATCAATAGTATCACTAGTAAAAAAGAAGATCGCCTAAATCAGCTCCTAGATCAATATGATATTATCCTCAGATATTATCCAGATACTTTTTTCTTAGACGATTTAAATAATAAAATGGAAAAAATAAATTTGGAATTAGAACAATTTAATAACACGAAAACAAACCTTTCAAAATAAAATTATGACAAAATACAGAGAATCAAAAGCCGCACTAACATCTAAGACATATGATCGTAATTCAATAGAAGCAACTACTGAAAACATCTATGAAGCTCTATCTATTATTTCAAAGCGTTCTCAGCAAATCAACTTGGATATTAAAAAAGAGTTGCACGAAAAACTTGAAGAGTTTGCAACTCATAATGATAGTTTGGAAGAAATTTTTGAAAACAAAGAACAAATCGAAGTTTCGCGATTTTATGAGCGTTTACCTAAGCCACATGCTATTGCAGTTGAAGAGTGGTTAAATGATAAAATTTACTCCCGAAACACTGAAGAGTCAAAAGGTTAAAGAATGAGTTTGCTAAGCGGTAAAAAAATTTTACTTGGAATTTCTGGAGGCATTGCCGCTTACAAAACCCCATTAATTGTCCGTGAACTTTTAAAAAGTGGAGCTAAAGTTCGTGTGGTCATGACTCCATCAGCAAAAGATTTTGTTACACCATTGACTCTTTCTACCCTTTCAAAAAATCCTGTTTTATCATCCTTTACATCAACTGATTTTGATAATCCTATTTGGAATGATCACGTAGAGTTGGGGTTATGGGCTGATTTAATTTTAATTGCACCAGCTACCTCTAATACCCTTTCTTCTATGTCTCATGGTAGATGCAATAATCTTTTACTAGCCGTATACTTATCGGCAAAATGCCCTGTTTTTATTGCCCCAGCGATGGATTTAGACATGTACCAACATCCTTCAAATCATAAAAATATGGAGATATTAAAGTCTTTTGGGAACTATATCTTTCCTGTTGGTGAGGGTCAATTGGCAAGTGGTCTTGAGGGAAAGGGAAGAATGTTAGAGCCTAAGCAGATTGTAAATAATCTAATTACATTTTTTAATCCAAAATTACCTTTGAAAGGTAAAAGTGTACTGGTTACTGCTGGACCTACCTATGAAGCAATTGATCCTGTTCGTTTTATTGGAAATCATTCATCTGGCAAAATGGGTTTTGCTTTAGCTGAACAGGCTGCTGAATTGGGTGCAAAAGTAATTTTAATTAGTGGGCCAAGTCTGGAAAAAATAAATAATTCGTCAATTTCTTTAACATCAGTGGATAGTGCAGAGGCTATGTTTAAAGAAGTTAAAAAACATTATCCAAAAGTTGATATTGCAATTTCAGCAGCGGCAGTCTCAGATTATAAACCAATAAATTATATAAAAGAAAAAATTAAAAAAACTCAAGATCTTTTATCCTTAAAACTTTCCCCAACAGTTGATATACTTTCTTATATGGGAAAAGAGAAACAAAAACAATGTTTAATTGGTTTTGCATTAGAAACGGAAAATGAACTTGAAAATGCAAAAGAAAAACTTATAGAGAAAAATCTTGACGGGATTGTTTTAAATTCTATGCAAGATGAAGGAGCTGGTTTTTCTGTAAATACTAATAAAGTTCAATTTATTAAACCAGATTTAACTGTAAAAAAACTCCCATTACTATCGAAGCTAGAATGTGCCAGTCTTATTTTTAATCAAATTTTGTCTTTATGAATAAATTTTATCTTTCATTGATTAATATTGTGTTTTTTTGTAGCCACTTAAAAGCACAAGAATTAAATGCTCAAGTAGTAGTGAATTCAGATTTGGTAAATCAAACTAATCAGCAAATTTTTACAACCTTGGAGCGATCATTAAAAGAATTTATTAATACTCAAGTTTGGACAAGTAAAGAATTTTTAAATCAAGAAAAAATCAATTGTTCTTTTGTTTTTAATCTTTCTGGCTATAGTAATGATCAATTCGAAGCTAGTCTTCAAGTACAATCGCAAAGACCAGTTTTTGATTCCAATTATGATAGTCCTATAATAAATTTCTTAGATAAAGATGTTATTTTTTCTTATCAAGAATTTCAACCGTTATTTTTTAATCAGTCAAGTTTCGAGTCTAATTTGATTTCACTGATAAGCTTTTATGCAAAAATTATTATAGGTTTAGATGCTGACAGTTTTGCAATTAACGGCGGAGATTCATATTATGATGAAGCTTATCAAATTGTAAATCTTTCACAAACTACTTCTAGAAAAGGATGGAAACCTTCAGATGGGACAAGAAATCGATTTTGGCTAGTTGATGCCCTTAGATCTAATACTTTTAGAGAATATAGATTAGCTTTGTACACATATCATCGTCAAGGCTTGGATCAAATGACTTCAAACCCTGAAGGGGGTAAACTAGCTTTGATAAAATCTATTCAACAATTAGAGCCCTTATATCAAAGAAGGCCCAACGCTTTTTTGCTTCAAATATTTTTTGATGCTAAGGTAGAGGAGATTGTAAATCTTTTCAAGGAAGGGCCGAAGGTGAATTTTAAAAAGACCGAAGAGGTACTCAAAAAAATTGCTCCTTTTTTTGGGGCAAGATGGAAACAAATTAAGGCCTAATATTTTTTAATATGCCTATCTTTAGATGCTATAAATTGCATTTCACGATTTGTTAAGACTTCTAAAAATAAATAATTTTGCACTCATCGATAATCTTGAAGTTGATTTTTCGGCTGGTATGACCTGTATTACTGGAGAAACAGGAGCTGGAAAATCAATTATTCTTGGAGCTCTTTCATTAGTTCTAGGTAAGCGAGCAGATCTATCTAGTTTTTTTGATCGTAATCGTAAATGTACAGTTGAAGCCACTTTTGATATATCATCTTATAGATTGAAATCTCTTTTTGAGTCTCATCAGTTAGATTATGAAGAGGAGACCATAATAAGACGAGAAATTCTAGCTCATGGAAAGTCTCGAGCTTTTGTAAATGATAGTCTAGTGAAATTAAGTGTATTGGAAACCATTAGCTTATATCTTATTGATATTCACTCTCAGGAGGATAATCGCTCATTGCTTCACAATAATTATCAATTCCAGGTTTTAGATGCTTTAGCAAATAATCAAAAAAAGTTGGCAGATTATCAAAAGGCACTTATTGATTATAAATTTATTCTTAACGAATATCAACATTTAAAAAAAATTCAGCGTGAGTCTAAAGATGATCTCAATTTAAAACAATTTTTATTTGAAGAGCTAAAATCTTCTAATCTTAAAGTTGGAGTAGAGGAAGACATTAAAATGGAATTGGAAACCTTAAGACACGTGGAATATTTACAAACCTCATTTGCAACTTCAATCCAATTGTTAGAGTTAGAATCACATGGAATAATAGATCAACTCAAAGAACTTAGAAGAAATAGTCAAGGATTTAGTTCTAAGTCTAATCAGTATGAACAAATAGATAAAAGTATTCAAAACATTACTTTTGAGGCTGAAGATGTTCTAGAAATAATAAAGAAAAAATTTGAATATTTAGAGGCTAACCCAATGAAGCTTATAGAGTTACAGTCTCAGATGGACCATTTGAATGCCCTTTATCAAAAACATAAAGTTAAAACTGTAGACGAACTAATAGATATTAAAGAAAAATTAGAATTTGCTTTAAATGAGACAATAAGTATTGATGACAAACTAGTTGTTTTATTTAACAAAGAAAAACGACAAAAAGCAATTTTAATTAAACTAAGTCAAAATCTGTCTCAAAAACGTAATCAAGTTATTTCTTTGTTAGAGGAAGAACTAAAACAATTGGTTTCAAAAATGGGAATGAAAGATGCTTTATTTAAAATAAATTTGAGTAGATGTAATGAATTTCTTCATAACGGAGTTGATAAACTTTCATTTCAATTTAGTCCTAATAGAGGAGGAGGTTTTAAATTATTAAAGAAAGTTGTTTCTGGTGGTGAATTGTCTCGCATTATGTTAGCAATAAAAACAGTCTTATCAAGATATAAAAAACTTCCTACTTTAATTTTTGATGAAATTGATACCGGAGTCTCTGGAAAAATTTCAGACAATATTGCAGAAGTCATGTCTAATATGTCAAAAAAGTTACAAGTACTCACAATTACTCATCTCCCTCAAGTAGCTGCAAAAGGAGATCATCACTTTAAGGTTGAAAAAAGAGTGGAAAGTGGAAAAACTATCACCCAGTTGTATGCTCTAAGCCACGAGAGTCGAGTGAATGAAATAGCAAATATGCTATCTGGAAACAAAGTTACTGAGACCGCCATTGCTCATGCAAGGCAATTAATCAATTAACTGTATCTTTAACATTATAAACTTTAGGCATGTCACATAAAATATTAAAAGGGAAAAAGGGAATCATATTTGGTGCTTTAGATAACCATTCAATTGCATGGAAAACGGCTGAATCTGTTGTAAATGCTGGTGGTACTTTTGTTCTTTCAAATGCTCCTGTTGCTATACGTATGGGAACAATTAATTCACTTGCCAAAAAAACAGGTTCAAAAGTTATTGCTGCTGATGCGACTAAAATTGATGACCTAAATATTCTTATTGATCAAGCTCAAGAGATTCTGGGTGGAAAATTAGATTTTGTTCTCCATTCTATCGGTATGTCTGTAAATGTTCGCAAAGGAAAGCACTATACAGAACTTAATCATGATTGGATGACAAAGGGTTGGGATGTGTCTGCAGTTTCTTTTCATAAATTGATGCAGTCCTTGTACAAAAAAGATGCAATGAATCAATGGGGAAGTATTGTCGCTCTATCATATATAGCTGCACAAAGAACATTTCCAAATTATAATGATATGGCTGATAATAAAGCATATCTAGAGTCTATTGCAAGGAGCTTTGGATATTTCTTTGGCAAGGAAAAAAAAGTTAGAGTTAATACCATTTCTCAATCGCCAACACTCACTACTGCAGGCAAGGGAGTGGAGGGGTTAGACGGTTTTTTAAAATATGCTGAAAAAATGTCTCCACTTGGTAATGCATCCGCCGAAGAATGTGCTGAATATACTATTTCTTTATTTTCAGATTACACACGCAAAGTAACCCTTCAAAATTTATTTCATGATGGAGGCTTTTCAAATGTAGGGGTGAGTCAAGAAATAATTGATTCTATAAGTTAATAAATAGAAAATTTTTAAAGTTGAGGGAATTTATGCTGAATAAAGCGAAAATATATAATCTCTTTTTTAAGAATTTGCCCTCTAAAAGAAGATTTCGTTTTTTTCTTTTATTTATTTTACTGTCCTTCACTTTTTGGTCCAGTACTAAGCTTTCAAAAAATTATTCATTAAAACAGTCTTTTTTGATAGTTTGGACTAACATTCCGAAAGGAATTATTCTATCCCCAACAATTCAAAAATTTAATATATCGATAACCGCTACTGGAATTGAAATTTTGTTATACCGCTTATTTGAAAAACCTATAATGATTTCTTTATCAGAGCTTCATTTTAGTGGTAAAAAGACTAAAATTATTTTGGATAATCAGAAATTCTTGATTCAGCAACAACTTTTTGATAATACAATAATTAATGACTTTAATCCAAAGACTATAGATTTAAATTTTAGCCGTCTAGATCAAAAATCAGTTCTTGTCATCCCAAAAATTCAAATCAATTTAAGGGCAGGATATTTGATAGATTCCGATATTAAAATTTCTCCTGATAGCATTATAGTATATGGACCAAAATCTATTTTAGATTCATTATCATCAATTAAAAGTGAATTTTTAATAGCTAATGATGTATATAAAAATCTGAGGAAAAAATTGAATCTAAAATCTTTACCCAATATAAAGTTTTCTAAATCAAAAGTAACTGTAGATCTTAATGTATCACGATATACTGAAAAAGAATTTGTAGTTAATGTAGAGGTAATTAATCTTCCTCCTGGTATTCGTGTTAAACTTTTCCCCCCTGAAGTCAAGGTTCGTACTACTTTACCCTTTTCGATATTGAGATCAATAAATGCTTCGGATTTTATTTTAGTAGTAGATTATGAGGACATATTAGCTAAAGAAAATAAATTACTTAAACTTAAAATAAAAAGTAAACCTCCTTTAGTTAAAAAAATAAGTTTAGATCCTAAAAAAGTAAATTACTTAATACGAAGATAAATTAATTTACAACTTTAATATTACAAAATAATATTTATGAAAATAATTGGTTTAACTGGTGGAATAGGAAGTGGAAAGACAACTTTATTAAATTGGTTCCGAAAAAAGGGTTTTCCATGCTTTGAATCGGATTCTGTTGGTCGAAAGCTTCTAAACTCTTCTCTTCGAGAATTAATAATAAAGAAGTTTGGAGCAGATGTTTATGTTGATGGCAAACTAAACAGAAAAGATTTAGCTAGAAAAGTCTTCAAAGATGAAAAATCACTTGATGATTTAAATAAGATTGTTCATCCAGCAGTAACAGAATCATTTGAAAAATTTAAACTTAAAAATTTAAATGCACCTTTTGTAATCAAAGAGACTGCAATTTTATTTGAAACTGGAAGTTATAAAGAATGTGATGCAACTATTTTAATAACTTCTTCAAAGAAAGAACGTATCAAAAGGATTATCAACAGAGATGGGATAAAAAGAAGTGAAGTTTTACAAAGGATGAATAATCAACTAAGTGAGGCTAAAAAACTAGAACTTTCTGATTATGTAATTGAAAATATTGATTTAGAGGATGTTTATGTCCAGGCTGAGACTATAATTGAAAAGTTAATGGAATAGTAATCACATTGTATTAACATTCTATTAATATTTTATTTGATTAAAATAAGAGACATTTGTATAAAAATATCAATAAATATTACTACTTAAGATGAAGTAAAAAACGAAAGATGAAAAAAGGTTTATTTATCTCACTTGTCAGCTTCATGATTGTTTCAATTTTAGGAATTGTCGCACTTCAAGGATATTGGATTTTTTCAGCTTGGAATGATAAAGAAGAGGAATTTTCGTTAGCTGTTCAGCAATCCTTAATGATGGTGGCCGAAGAAATTCAAGAACGTGAACTATCAGATTATATAAGTGCATATGAACGTTTGGTTGATTCCCTAGAAACTCCAGATGATGCTACTTTTGCTAACGTCTTTTTATTTTTGGATGAAGACAAAACTAACAATTTAATTTCTTACTACGCATATGGGATTTTAGAAGAAGATTATAAAATCACACCATATTTAGACCCTAAGCTAGGTGACTCCATAGAAACTTTAACTGATGTTAAAAAAGTTAAGAATACTACTATAATCAATAAAAACGAAGTTTTTAATCGAGAAAATAATATCGCTACTTCAATTGAAAAAATTAAAACTATTGAAAGGATGAATATTGCAAACCAACGAATTCGTTCTACTTTTAAGGATTATACTGCTAATACCCCTATACATAAAAGATTAAATATCAATGAGTTGGATTATGTTTTAAAGAGAGAGTTTGATGCAAAAATGATCGTAACCCCTTATGAATTTGGAATTTATGATAATGGTTTGGCTACTAAAATTAAATCCAATAATTATATTGAGGAACCAGAAGGATTTCGTTATTCTACTCCAATCTTTCAGGATGATAATAGTGCTCTTAAGTATGAGTTAGTAATTTCTTTCCCAGAAAAAGATCAATATGTTTTCTCCTCTGTATTAGGAATAGGTGGGTTAACTTTATTTTTGACATTATTTATAGTTTTAGTCTCAAGTACTGCTCTTTATCAAATTATTCAGCAAAAAAAGATTTCTGAGATTAAAACTGATTTTATAAATAATATGTCCCATGAATTTAAAACTCCTATAGCAACTATCAATTTGGCTTTAGATGCAATATCTAATCCTAAAGCAATTGAAACCCCAACTAAAGTAGCTCAATATGTTAAAATGATAAGAGAAGAAAATAGTCGAATGTTGTCTCAAGTTGAAAATGTATTACGTATATCACAATTGGAACGAAGCAGTGAGCCTATTCAAAAAACTATTTTAGATTCTCACAAAATAATTAAAGATGCGATCAATCATATATATCTTATTTTAAAAAATAAATCAGGAGTAATTAAAATTAATTTAGATGCTCATAACTCTTTTATTAATGGAAATAAAAATCATTTAACGAATATTATTGTTAACCTACTTGATAATGCCGTTAAGTATTGTGATAAAATTCCAAATGTAGAAGTTGAAACTTATAATGAAGAAAACGACTTTATTATTAAAGTTAAAGACAATGGTATTGGAATGACCAATGCTGTTCAAATAAAAATATTTGATAAATTTTTTCGGGCTGCTTCTGGAGATATTCATAATGTAAAAGGACATGGCTTGGGACTAGCTTACGTTAAAAAAATTGTTGACTTACATAAAGGTGAAATTAAATTAAATAGTAAAATAAATTTTGGCACCACATTTACAATAAAAATTCCAAACTCAGATTGGGTTAAATAAAAGTCTAAAAAAATGAAAAATAATAATAAAAAAATTTTGTTAGTCGAAGATGATATAAACTTTGGGAGTATTTTAAAAGAGTATTTAGGGCTTAATGATTATGAGGTTACACTCGCAAAAAATGGTATAGAAGGATTTGAAAAATTCAAAAAAGGTAATTTTGATCTTTGTATCCTAGATGTAATGATGCCTTATAAAGATGGATTCACTTTGGCAAAGGAAATTAGGGAAGAAAATGATACTATACCTATATTTTTTCTTACTGCGAAACATCTTAAAGAAGACGTTTTAAAAGGTTTTAAGCTAGGTGCAGACGATTACATGAGCAAACCTTTTGATTCTGATGTGCTTTTGGCTAAAATAAAAGCTATCCTAAAACGGAAGAAACCGGTTAAAGAACTTCATGACGATGCTTTTGAATTTAACTTTAGCGATTTTAATTTTAATTCTAAATTACGCTTATTAAAGCTTAAAGACGGAGTCCCTATTAAGCTTTCTCCAAAAGAAAATCAATTACTTCGATTACTGGTTTTACACCTTAATGATTTGTTACCTAGAGAAGTTGCTTTGAATAAAATCTGGAGAGATGATAATTACTTTACCTCCAGAAGTATGGATGTCTACATTGCTAAACTTAGGAAATATTTAGGAAAGGATAAAAAAGTTCATATTCTCAATATTCATGGTGAAGGATTTAGACTAGTTACTTCAGATTAATTCCCATTCCTTGGATGGAATCTTTCTAACACAGATCTCAAATGATTGTTGTTTAGATGTGTATACATTTCAGTTGTAGTAATACTTTCGTGTCCCATTAGAATTTGAATAGTTCGTAAATCAGCATCATTTTCTAGAAGATGAGTGGCGAATGAATGCCGAAATGTATGGGGACCGATTTTCTTTTGGATATTAGCTTTTAATGCTAAAGAACGAATTAATGTAAAAATCATTTGACGTGTAAGTATACTGCCATTACGATTTAAAAATACAATATCTCGATATTCTAGACGAACTTTTTGTAATGCTCTAATATCATAAATATATATTTCTAAATATCTTTTAGCAATTACTCCCATAGGCACAATTCTTTGTTTATTTCCTTTACCTGTGACTCGGATAAGTGATTCTTTAAAAAAAAGATTTGATAAATTTAGATTAATCAGCTCCGAAACACGAAGACCACTTCCATAAAGAGTCTCTAATATAGCACGATTACGGTAGCCTTGTGGATGCCCTAAATCTAAATGTTCAATTAGTAATTCAATCTCATTAAGAGATAAAATATCAGGTATTTTTCTACCTAACTTGGGTGTTTCTATTAAATCTGTTGGATTTGAACCTCGATATTTTTCAAATATTAAATAGTCAAAAAAACTTCGAAGTCCAGCAATTCGTCTAGCTTGGGTTTGGGAACTCAAAACTTTTGATGTTTCATAAATGAATTTTCTTACTGTTTCTTGACTACAATTAATTGGAGTTTGGTTAATATTTTCAGAATTTAAGAAGTTTTGAAATGATTTGATGTCGAGTGTGTAATTTTCTATGGAATTTTTTGACAATCCACGCTCAATTTGGAGGTATATTTTATAATCTAAAACGGCTTGCTTCCAATTCAAAGTGCTTGTTTTTGTGGGAATAATTCAATTTTCAATACTTTTACTAAAATAATAAAAATGAAGATTAGTATCATTAATGGGCCAAACTTAAATCTTTTAGGAACAAGAGAGCCTTCTGTTTACGGAAATCAAACATTTGAAGATTATTATGCCAAACTCCAAAAACTTTTTCCACAGGTTATTTTTGATTATTTCCAGTCTAACATAGAAGGTGAATTAATCAATCGCTTACACAAAGTTGGTTTTAATTCTGATATGATTTTACTTAATGCTGGTGCGTACACTCATACTTCAGTCGCAATTGGTGATGCAATTAAAAGTATCGATTCTGATGTTATTGAAATTCATATTTCGAATACTTTTGCTAGAGAAGATTTTCGACACACTTCTTATCTAACCCCAGTTGTTAAAGGTCTAATTATTGGATTTGGTTTAGATTCCTATCGTCTTGGAATAGAAAGTGCTTTAAATAAGTAATTATTTATTATAGTTATCTATGTGTAATATTTAGTAGAGCTTGAGTTCCGTTCAGATTGAATCTGCTTAAAGTTATAGGTGAATAACTTCATCATATGCATCTGCAACAGCTTCCATTACAGCTTCACTCATTGTTGGGTGAGGATGGACCGCTTTAAGAACTTCATGCCCAGTTGTCTCCAGTTTACGACCTAAAACAGCTTCAGCGATCATATCAGTTACTCCAGTACCAATCATATGGCAACCTAACCATTCTCCATATTTAGCGTCAAAAATCACCTTAACAAAACCATCTGGGTTTCCACCAGCCTGTGCTTTTCCTGAAGCAGAAAAGGGAAATTTTCCAATTTTGATTTCAAAACCTTTTTCTTTTGCCTCATCTTCAGTGAGTCCTACTGAAGCAATTTCAGGTGAGCAGTAAGTGCATCCAGGAATATTACCGTAGTCTAAAGGTTCTAGATTATGTCCAGCAATTTTTTCTACACAAAGAATACCCTCAGCAGAAGCAACGTGAGCCAATGCTTGGCCTTTGGTCACATCACCTATAGCAAAATAGCCAGGAATATTAGTTTGGTAAAAGTCGTTGACCATAATTTTATCACGATCAACTGCAATTCCGAGATCTTCCAAGCCAATATTTTCAATATTAGTTTTGATACCTACAGCAGAAAGAACAACATCTGCATTTATGAATTCTTCCCCTTTTGAAGTTTTTACAGCTGCTTTTACTCCTTTACCTTTAATATCAACGGCTGTAACTTCAGCACCTGTCATAATTTTAATTCCACTCTTTTTGAAGGATCGTTCAAGTTGTTTGGAGATTTCATTATCTTCCAAAGGAACAATACGATCTAAGTACTCTACAATTGTAACTTCTGTTCCCATAGAATTGAAGAAATAGGCAAATTCAATACCAATTGCCCCAGATCCCACTATAACTAATTTTTTGGGTTGTTTTTCCAAAGTCATTGCTTTTCTATAACCAATTATTTTTTTTCCGTCTTGAGGAAGATTCGGTAATTCTCGGGAACGAGCACCAGTAGCAATGATGATATTTTTTGCTTGATATTCTTCAGTTTTTTTACCTTTAGTAACACTAACTTTCTTTCCAGCTATTAATTTTCCGTGGCCTTCTAAGACATCAATTTTATTTTTATTCATCAAAAAGTTTACTCCTTTACTCATTCCCTTTGCAACGTTTCGACTTCGATTTACAACAGCATCAAAGTCTTTATCGTATTGCTCAATACTTAAACCATAATCCTTTGCATGCTTAAGATATTCAAATACCTGAGCAGATTTTAAGAGGGCTTTTGTGGGAATACACCCCCAGTTCAAGCATACACCTCCAAGGCTTTCTTTTTCAATAATTGCCGTTTTAAATCCAAGTTGAGAGGCACGAATTGCAGTGACATATCCACCAGGGCCACTACCCAAAATTATAATATCATATTCTGTCATTAGATGTAATTTAAATTTGGTATAAAGTTACGAAATATGAGTGGAAATTTAAGTGAATTTTTATTCACCATCAAAGTGAATACTTGCAGAATTAACACAATAACGTTGACCAGTTGTTGTCGTTCCATCATTAAAAACATGTCCTTGATGTCCCCCGCATTTTGCACAAACAATTTCAGTACGAATCATATCATGACTCGTATCTTTAATGAACAACAAAGCTCCAGGTAGTGCCTGATCATAACTTGGCCATCCACAGGAACTATCAAATTTATATTCTGAGCGATATAAAGGGCTATCGCATCCTTTGCATTTATATACTCCCTTATCAAAGTGATCATTATATTTTCCGGTAAAAGGATACTCTGTGCCTTTTTGTCTTAAAATTCTAAACTCTTCATCATTAAGCTTATTGCGCCATTCAGTTTCAGACTTTTTTATTGGGAAATTTTTAGAACTACTCATTGGAAGGAATAAAATTTAATGCAGCAGAGTTAATACAATGCCTTTTTCCTGTTGTATTTTTTGGCCCATCATTAAACATATGACCAAGGTGACCTCCACAATTACTGCATTTCAATTCAGATCTAGGATATCCAATTTTATAATCTACATCGTATTCTAAATTTTCTTCAATACCACGATCAAATGATGGCCATCCAGTGCCAGAATCAAATTTATATTTAGAGTCATAAAGAGGGGCTTTACAACCTGCACAGACATATGTCCCTCTATCTTTAATAAAATTTAAGGGACCTGAAAAAGCACGTTCAGTTCCCGCTTTCCTTAATACATAATAAGCCATTTGAGGTAATTCTTTTTTCCATTCATCATCACTTTTAACTACAGGATACTTTCTTTGTTGCTTATTTTTTTTATCTTGAGACAGTCCATTGCAACTAAAAATCAAAAAAATTGGGATAACGAAATAGAGAATATTCATAATTTTTCAAAATTAAACATTCTTTCGAACTCATAAAAAAAAAGGCATTAAAAAAACAATTTGTCTTACATTTATGAAAATTAAAAATATAAAATGTTAACTCTAAAGACTCCCTTAAAAAAGGGGAGTAGAAAGCTAATCAATGCTTGGGCTTTTTACGATTGGGCTAATTCAGTTTACTCACTCGTTATCTCTTCAGCAATATTTCCTATTTATTTTGGAGCCTTGTTTTCAGAAATAAACACCATTTCCTTTTTTAAATATGATATTAAAAATACAGCTGTAATAAGCTTTGTTACAGCCTCAGCATTTATTATAGTAGCACTAACATCTCCGATATTATCTGGTATTGCAGATTATATTGGTAATAAGAAAAAGTTTATGAAGTATTTTGTTTATTTAGGATCGGCTTCCTGTATCGGATTATATTGGTTTGAGTTAGATACTATTTATATAGGATTGTTATTTTATTTTTTGGCACTGATAGGTTTATGGTCTAGTATAGTTTTTTACAATTCTTATTTACCAGATATTGCTTTTCCTGAACAACAGGACCGCGTTAGTGCTAGAGGATATTCATACGGTTATATTGGAAGTGTTACTCTTTTATTGGTTAATTTAGCCATGGTCATGCAGCCTGATTTATTCGGTATTGAGGGCACAGGAAATGAAGCTTCGATGAAAGCTATGAAATACTCTTTTATATCAGTTGGGATATGGTGGGCATTATTTAGCCAGTATTCTTTTTATTTTTTACCAAAAAGTAATCACGAGGTTAAGGTTACTAAAGACATTTTATGGAATGGTTATAAGGAGTTAAGGCTGGTCTGGAAAGAATTGAAAGAACTACCACGAATAAGACGTTTCCTCCCTGCATTTTTTCTTTATAGCATGGCCTTGCAGACCGTCATGCTAGTAGCTGCTTATTTTGGTGAAGAAGAAATTGCTTGGGCAAACTCAAATGAAAAGACTGTAGGCCTTATTGTAAGTATTTTACTCATTCAGATTGTAGCTATTTTTGGAGCTATTCTCACAGCAAGAGCCTCAGAACGTTTTGGAAATATTCCTGTTTTAGTTATAATTAACTTTATCTGGGTAGGTCTTTGCATTATTGCTTATTATACAAGAACACCTCTTCAATTTTATTATGTGGCTGGTTTTGTAGGTTTAGTAATGGGTGGATTGCAATCTCTCTCCCGTTCTACGTATTCAAAATTACTACCTAAAACTCTAGATACTACCTCTTTTTTCAGTTTTTATGAAATTACAGAAAAAATTGGAATTGTTTTCGGAATGATTTGTTTTGGTTTGGTTGATCATATTTCAGGAAGTATGCGTAATGGGATTTTATTTTTTATCATTTTTTTTATTTTAGGTGCTTTTATGTTATTGCGGATTCCCAAGCAAAACTTCTCTATTCCCGGGTCCTAAAATAATCTCCATGAATAATTCTTCATTAAAAATACTTTTAGGCATAAATTTATATTTTTATTATCATTAATAATTAAGGGTTAACATTTTTTAAACCATTATCAAACAAATGGCATAACTATTGTTTTATTTTGTTTAGTGTTTTTAAATTGATTGAACTACACTTATTGAAGCATTAATAAATTGGAATCAACCATTTCAATATGACATAACGACCTAAATGATATAAATGGCCAGATCCTTTTTTAGCGAAATTGACAATCTGTCACTTCAAGATATTGAATCTGAAGCGGATTTAATCCCTTTAATGACGACAGAAGATGAAGAAGCTCTCGAAAATGAATCATTACCGGAAATAGTACCTTTATTACCATTGAGAAATACTGTTTTATTTCCAGGAGTAGTGATTCCTATCACCGCCGGGAGAGATAAATCGATTCAGTTGATTAAAGACGCAAACTCAGCCGATAAAATTATCGGTGTAGTTACACAACAAAATCAAAGTATTGAAAATCCAGGACCAAAAGATATTTTTGATTTAGGTACTGTAGCACAAATTCTTCGTGTATTAAAAATGCCTGATGGAAATACTACAATTATAATTCAAGGAAAAAAAAGATTTAAAATTAAAAGTATTACAAATCAGGATCCTTACATGAAGGCCACTATTAAGCCTGTACCAGACGAAATTCCTGATAAAAATGATAAGGAATTCTCTGCAACTATTGATTCTATAAAAGATTTAGCACTTCAAATCATTAACGAAAACCCTAACATACCTTCCGAAGCTTCATTCGCAATAAAGAATATTCAGACTCCTTCCTTTTTAATTAATTTTGTTGCTTCTAACATGAACGTTAAAGCTGGTTACAAACAAAAGATTCTTTCCGAAGTAAATTTGCATAAAAGAGCCATAATGTGTTTAAAACATATGAATGAGGAATATCAAAAACTTGCCTTAAAAAATGATATTCAATCAAGGGTTCGCTCGGAGATGGATACTCAGCAGCGTGAGTATTATTTACATCAGCAAATGAAAACTATCCAAGAGGAACTTGGAGGTGTTTCTTATGAAGAAGAAGTTGATGAAATGCGAATAAAAGCAAAAGATAAATTATGGAATGAGACTGTCGAATCACATTTCAATAAGGAGCTTTCAAAACTTCAAAGAATGAATCCTCAGGTTGCAGAATACTCAATTCAGCGAAATTATTTGGATCTTTTTCTTGACTTACCATGGAACTATTTTTCCGAAGACAAGTTTGATCTCAAATATGCTCAAAAAATTCTGGATAGAGATCATTTTGGTTTAAAGGAGGTTAAAAAGCGTGTAATAGAATATTTAGCAGTTTTAAAACTTCGAAATGATATGAAATCTCCAATCCTTTGTTTACATGGACCTCCAGGAGTCGGCAAAACCTCTTTAGGAAAGTCTATTGCTGAAGCACTAGGTAGAGAGTATGTTCGAATTTCACTTGGTGGTATGAGAGATGAAGCTGAGATACGCGGACACAGAAAAACATATATTGGAGCTTTACCTGGAAGAATTTTGCAAAGCCTTAAAAAGGCTGGTACTTCTAATCCAGTTTTTGTATTAGATGAGATCGATAAAATTTCTATAAGTCCTCAAGGCGATCCAGGTTCTGCTTTGCTAGAGGTTTTAGACCCAGAACAAAATTCTGACTTTTATGATAACTTTCTTGAACTAGGTTATGACTTATCTAAAGTAATGTTTTTGGCTACTGCAAACAATTTAGCTACAGTTCAAAGCGCACTTTTAGACCGTATGGAATTGATAAACGTAAATGGATATACTCTTGAAGAGAAAACATCAATAGCACAAAAGTTCTTATTACCAAAACAATTAAAAGAGCATGGTTTAAAAAAGAATCAACTCCGCTTAAAAAAAGCAATACTTGAAAAAATTGTAGAGCAATATACCAGAGAATCCGGTGTACGAGGCCTTGAGAAACAAGTAGCTAAAGCAGTTCGATTCTCAGCTAAGTCAATTGCAATGGAGGAAGATTACATTAAAACTCCTGAAATATCAGATTTAAATACAATTTTAGGACCAGCCAGAATTCATCGTGATCTATATGAGAATAATCACGTAGCAGGTGTAGTTACTGGTTTGGCCTGGACAGCAGTTGGAGGTGATATTCTTTTCATCGAATCAGCCATCTCTCCAGGTAAAGGTAATTTAAGTATAACTGGTAATCTAGGTAAAATTATGAAGGAATCAGCTACTATAGCAATGGAATTTATTAAATCAAACTCTTCTCTTCTTAGGCTTGATGATTTTTATTTTGATAAATATAACATTCACATTCATGTTCCTGAAGGAGCAACTCCAAAAGACGGGCCTAGTGCAGGTATAACAATGTTAACTTCTTTAGTTTCACTTTTTACTCAAAAAAGAGTCAAGAAAAACCTAGCCATGACAGGAGAAATTACACTTCGAGGAAAAGTATTACCAGTTGGAGGAATCAAAGAGAAAATCCTTGCTGCGAAACGCTCAAAAATAAAGGAAATTATTCTTTGTGAAGCAAATCGTAAGGATATTGAAGAAATTGATCAAAATTATCTTAAAGGCCTAAAATTTCATTATGTAAACGAAATGATAGACGTCCTAGATTATGCAATTACTAACAAAAAGGTAAGACACGCAAAAAGTTTCACTTCAGTAAATAATTCTAGCTGATAGTCTTAATATTTATAAATGCAAAAAATTATTGTAGCAATTGACGGCTTTGCTTCCACTGGTAAAAGTTCATTAGCTAAACGTCTAGCTAAAAGCCTCAATTACACTTATATTGATACGGGAGCCATGTACCGTGCTATTACATATTTTTATCTTCAACAATTTAATACTAATTTTATTAACAAAAAAGAATTAATTTCTTCTCTCGCTAACATAAAAATTCATTTTGAAGATAACCTTTTAGGACAGAAAACTTTTCTAAATAACGTGAATATTAGCGAAGAAATACGCCAAAATCATGTTAATTCAGAAGTTAGTAATATTGCAAAAATCAAGGAAGTAAGAACCTTTTTAGTAAAACAGCAGCAGGTTCTTGGAAAAGATAAAGGTATTATTATGGACGGTAGAGATATTGGAACTGTAGTTTTCCCTAATGCAGAATGTAAATTTTTTCTAACTGCTACTCCCCAAGTAAGAGCTAAAAGAAGGTATCTTGAGCAGTTAAAAAAAGACAGTAGCGAGTCATATGAATCTGTTTTAGCAAATATAAATAAAAGAGATAGAATTGACAGAAGTAGATATACCAGTCCATTAACAAAGGCTGAAGATGCCTATGAAATAGATGTAACCGAGCTTAGTTTAGGAGAAGTTTATGAGATTATCTGGAGTTATGTTTCAAGAAAGCTTGATAACAGAGTCAGTTAAAAAACTTTGTAGTTATTTTGTAAAATAAGTCAATACAGTTATATTTGCGAGCTTTTCAACTTATTTAGGAAAAACTAAAAGCATTTAAATTTGTCTAACGCTCTTCTGTCATTGAATTTAAGTTTTTCCCAAGACAGAATACAAAACAATATCGGAAATGGCTAAGAAACCACCCGAAAAGGAAACTCAAAAGAAAAAAGTTACTAAAAAAATAGTATCTAAAACATCTTCCAAGATTTCTATCAACAAAACCAATCCTTCAGAAAAATTGTCTAAAACTTTAGCTAAAAAGATTGTTACAGAATCTACGCCTAAAAAAGAAGCAAATAAAACAGCAGTTTTAAAAATGAGGAGTAAATTACAATCTAGTAAAGATGGAGGTAAAAAGAAAACAAAAAATACAACTTCAAAAAAAGTTGATTCTACTAAAGTTAAATCTAGGGCTAAAAAGAATGTATTAGTTAAAAAAGAAAACATTAGGATTGACCAAGATAATGAAGAAGTCAAAAAAAATATTTATGGAACCCAAGATGATTTTTTAGAGACTTTTAATTGGCACAACTATCAAGAGGGTATAGATGTAATTGATGATAAACAGCTAAAAGAATTCGAGAAGCTGGTTAAAGAAAATTTTGTAGATACATCGGATGAAGATGTTATAGAAGGGGTTGTAGTATATATGACACAGCGGGAAGCTATAATTGACATTAATGCAAAATCAGAAGGAGTAATTTCACTAAACGAATTCCGATATAATCCAGACTTAAAGGTTGGAGATAAAGTGGAAGTTATTGTAGATACTCGCGAAGATAGAACTGGTCAACTAGTACTTTCTCATCGCAAGGCTCGTGTTATTAAAGCATGGGATAGAGTAAATAATGCACACGATAATTCCGAGATCGTAAGTGGTTTTGTAAAATGTAGAACTAAAGGAGGATTGATTGTAGATGTTTTTGGCATAGAAGCTTTTCTACCTGGCTCACAAATCGATGTAAAACCTATCAGGGATTATGATCAATACGTAAACAAAACTATGGAATTTAAGGTAGTAAAAATTAATCACGAATTTAAAAATATAGTGGTTTCACATAAAGCCCTTATTGAAGCTGATATTGAGGAACAAAAGAAGGAAATAATTGGTCAGCTAGAAAAAGGTCAAGTATTAGAAGGTATTGTAAAAAATATTACCTCCTATGGAGTATTTATAGATTTGGGTGGGGTTGACGGCTTAATTCATATAACTGATCTTTCTTGGAGTCGTATTAATCATCCTAGTGAGATATTAGAATTAGACCAGAAATTAAATGTTGTAATCCTTGATTTTGATGATAATAAATCTAGAATACAGCTTGGACTAAAGCAATTGAGTGCTCACCCTTGGGATCAACTATCTGACAAGCTTAAAGAGGGAGACCTCGTTAAAGGAAAAGTTGTTGTTATTGCTGACTACGGAGCTTTTATTGAGATTGAAGAGGGTGTTGAAGGACTTGTTCATGTTTCTGAAATGTCTTGGTCCACACATTTACGTTCTGCCCAAGATTTTGTAAATATAGGAGATGATGTAGAGTCTGTTATATTGACTTTGGATCGCGAATCTCGAAAAATGTCACTTGGTATCAAGCAAATTACAACAGATCCATGGACAGACATAACTTCAAAATATCCAATTGGTTCTAAACATTCGGGCTTAGTAAGAAACTTTACCAATTTTGGCGTATTTGTTGAGCTTGAAGAAGGAATCGATGGATTAGTGTATATTTCTGATTTATCTTGGACTAAAAAAGTTAAGCATCCCTCTGAAGTATTAACCTTAGGAGATAAAATTGATGTCATTGTACTTGAATTGGATGTAGATGGTCGTAAATTAAGTTTAGGCCATAAACATACAAAGGAAAATCCTTGGGATAAATATGAAAAAGAATTTGCTCTTAATACAGAGCATAAAGCTGCTATTACTCAAATTGTAGATAAAGGCGCTACAATTACATTTAACGATGATATTGTAGCTTTTGTACCTTCTCGATACATGGAGAAAGAAGATGGAAGAAAACTTGTAAAAGGTGAGGAAGCTTTATTTAAAATTATTGAATTCAACAAAGAATTTAAGCGAATAGTTGCTTCACACTCATCAATATTTAAGGATAAAGAGATAAAAAATGTTAAACATTCTGCTTCTAAAGTCCAGGCTTCTAATTCGGATAAAGCAACTTTGGGTGATCTTGACGTCTTGTTAAATTTAAAAGAAAAAATGGAAGGAGATGATTGAAAAATTTTCACTAATCCTTAAAAAATTAACCTTCCAATTTGGAGGTTTTTTTTTATACTTTAGTAAAATATTTTATAATGGCAAACAAAGTTCTTCTTAGTAAAAAAAAAGTAAATGTTATCTTAAGTAGACTTTGCCATCAACTTATTGAAAGTCATGGAGATTTTTCAAATACGGTTCTAATCGGTTTACAGCCAAGAGGAACCATCTTATTGGACCGATTAATAATACTTCTTGAAAAAGAAGGAATTGAATCTGTTAAATCGGGAAGGTTAGATACTACGTTTTTCAGAGATGACTTTCGAAGAAGTAAAAAACTACTAAACGCCAAAAGTACAGAGATTACAGAAACATTAGAAGGCAAAGATGTCGTTTTAATTGATGACGTTTTATATACCGGAAGAACCATCAGAGCTGCACTTACTGCTATTGATTCTTATGGTCGTCCAAATTTAATTGAATTGCTTATTCTGGTAGATCGGCGTTTTAGTCGTCATTTACCAATACAGCCTGATTATTTAGGGGCACAGATAGATGCTCTGCAAGGAGATAAAGTTAAAGTAGTTTGGTCGGAAAAACTCTCAGATATCATTGTTTACTTAGAAAAACATAACGAATGAAAAAATTAAGTGTTTCTAATCTTTTAGGTATCAAATATCTTCAATTAGACGATTTACACTTGATTTTTGAAACAGCTACTCACTTCAAGGAAGTTATCAACCGGCCAATAAAAAAAGTTCCAAGTTTAAGAGATATTACTATCGCTAATCTTTTTTTTGAAAATAGTACTCGTACTAAGCTTTCATTTGAATTAGCTGAAAAGCGCTTATCTGCAGACGTAATAAATTTTTCTGCTAATCAATCATCTGTTTCTAAGGGTGAATCCCTAGTAGATACAGTAAATAATATTTTAGCTATGAAAGTTGATATGATTGTGATTCGTCACCCTAGTCCAGGTGCTTCACATTTTTTATCTAAAAAAGTAGATTCATGTATAATAAATGCCGGTGATGGAACACACGAACATCCTTCTCAAGCATTGTTAGACACATATTCACTCAAAGAGAAGTTAGGGAATCTTCAAGGAAAACGTATAGCGATAATTGGGGATATATTACATTCACGTGTAGCGTTATCAAATATTTATGCTTTAAAAATATTAGGTGCAGAAGTTATGCTTTGTGCGCCAAAGTCACTTTTACCCAAGAATGTTGATTCCTTAGGTGTAATGTCATCTTTGGACTTGATGGAAGTTTTGAATTGGTGTGATGCAGTCAACATATTACGTGTGCAAAATGAGCGAATGGAATTAAATTATTTTCCTTCTTCTAGGGAATACAGTCAAAACTTTGGTTTAAATGGAGCACTTCTTAAAAAGTTAAAAAAAGATATTGTAATCTTACATCCAGGGCCAATAAATAGGGGGGTTGAAATAACGAGTGATGTAGCAGATTCTGACCAAGCCATAATCTTAGATCAAGTTGAAAATGGAGTTGCTATTCGTATGGCTATAATTTACCTTCTTGGATCTCAATTAAATACCACTAAACCATGATCAAGATAGAAGGATCAGACATTGGTTTAATTGATGATTCAAATGTTAATAACGAAGAAAATTGTAAAAGGGAATTAGTTTTGCAAGACTTAGATATAATAGTTGATTTTAAAAAAATTGTATCAAAAATTTCCTTTTTAGAAGAACTTTTCAAATATCAAAAAGAAAAAAACCGATCTATTGTATTTATTCTTCCTGTAGAACAACAAATTAATTACCCAGAAAAATGGGATTTTGTTCCTACTAAGGCAGAAGCATTAGATTTTATCTTTTTAGAACGAATACAACGAGATTTAGGATTTTAATATGCTTGAATTGACAATTTTAGGCTGTCATTCCGCAACGCCAATAGAAAATAAACATACATCTTCACAATTATTAGAAGCTGAAGGAAACCTATTTCTAATTGACTGTGGTGAAGGAACACAAATGCAGTTAAGAAAAGCTAATGCTAAATTTGCTCGTATTCAACATATTTTCATTTCTCATTTACATGGGGATCACTTTTATGGTTTAATCGGATTAATAAGCACATTTCGATTACTTGGACGTGCTAAGCCACTCCATATCTATGGACCTAGAGGAATAAAAGAAATTATTACAATACAGCTAAAGATGGCTAAATCTTGGACTGATTATCCTTTATATTTCCATGAACTTTCTTCTTTAAAAAGCGAAACTATATATGAAGACGAGGTTGTTAGCGTATCTACCCTTCCATTAGATCATCGTGTTTATACCAATGGATTTCTTTTTACAATTAAATCTATAAATCGAAAAATTAATATCGAAGCGATCAAAGGTATTGACCTAGAGCCCCATCATTACAAACAATTACAACAGGGTCTTTCAATTGAATTATCTGACGGAACTATTAGAGAAAATAAAAAACTAACTTTTGATCCAAAACCTATAAAAAAATATGCTTACTGTAGTGACACTGCATACAATAAGAAATTAATTCCAATGATAATGGGAGCAGATTTATTATATCACGAAGCAACCTTTCTTGAAAAACATGCAGATTTAGCAAAGAAAACTAAACATAGTACAGCTCTACAGGCTGCTAAAATTGCAAAAGCTGCAAATGTTAAAAAATTAGTTTTAGGACATTTTTCTAATAGATACCCTAACAAAGAGGATTTTGTTTGTGAAGCTTCTCAAGCTTTTGATTCAATTTTTTTATCGGAAGACCTTAAAACTTTTTTAATATAATTAAAATGGGTTGTAACTTACCAAATATATGAAAAAAGAAGACTTAGGACATTTGAGAAAGTCATACGACAAAAGCAGTCTTGAAATCACAGATCTTAATAATAATCCGTTGGGTTTTTTTAAAAAATGGTTTTTAGAGGCATCTAAACACACTAAAATAGATGAAGCTAATGCTATGTCTCTAGTTACTATGGGCTTAGACGGTTTCCCTAAGTCTAGGATAGTTTTGTTGAAAGCTTTCACTAAGGAGGGTTTCATTTTTTACACCAATTATCAAAGTGAAAAAGGATTATCAATTTCAAATCATCCAAAAGTTGGTCTTTCATTTTATTGGCCACCATTGGAGCGTCAAGTAATTATAAATGGGTATGCAGAAAAAATCTCTTCAGAAACATCCGATATCTATTTTAAATCAAGACCAAAAGGAAGCCAATTAGGTGCTTTGGTTTCTGACCAAAGCAAACCGATTCCTGATCGAAGTTTTATTGAAAAAAAACTTAAAGCTTTAGAGATTCGTTATGAAAAGGAAGAAATTAAACGTCCAGATAATTGGGGTGGGTATCTTGTAGTGCCAAAAATGATTGAATTTTGGCAAGGAAGACCGAATAGACTTCATGATAGAATACGTTGTCAATGGCAAAAAAGATTTTGGAACTTAGAACGATTAGCTCCATAATATGAAGGAGTTAGTTTTAATTCGTCATGCTAAATCTTCTTGGGAACTTAATGTTGAAGATTGGGATCGCCCTTTAACCAAAAAAGGGATAGAACGAATCAGAAAAATTGTTTTAAGTAGTCCAGAAGTTTTTTCCTCAACTGATGTTATATATACAAGTAATGCAAACCGAGCCACACATACAACTTTAATTATGGTTAACACATTATCACTTCCTCTAGATAAAGTTAATATAACTAAAGAATTATATACCTTTAAAATTTCAAATTTAGTATATTTTGTAAAAAATATACCTAATACTTTTAAACGAGTAATTTGTGTAGGACATAATCCTGCTTTTACTGAAGCAATATCTTATTTTAGTAGTAATTTTTTAGGTCACTTGCCCACATCTGGTTGGGTAAAATTAGAATTTAAACAATCTAAATGGGCAGAAATAGCAGATGGAAATCTAACCTTAGGTATACCCAAACAAATTCTAAAATAAATGAAAAAGAATCAGCGATATATCAATCGAGAATTAAGTTGGTTAGACTTTAATGCCCGTGTACTTCAAGAGGCTGCTGATTCAAATGTTCCGCTTTTAGAACGTTTACGCTTCATAGGAATTTTTTCAAATAACTTAGATGAATTCTTCCAAGTTCGATTTGCAACAGTTCAACGAATTTCTCAATCTGAAAAATCAGGGAAAAAGATTTTTGGTGGATTAACTGCTTCAGATTTATTAAAAACTATTACACAAAAAGTAATTCAACAGCAGAGAGATAGTTCACAAATCTTAACTTCTATAGAAAGGGAATTAGAAAATGAAAATATATATTTTATAAAAGAATCTCAAGTTTTAAAGGAACATGAGTCTTTTCTGAAAGATTATTTTATTCAAAAAGTAAGCCCTGCTTTAATGACTATTATTGTTTCTGAAAATCATCATCAAGACTTTTCTGATAATCAAGCATTTTTGGTTGTAAAATTACTTTTTGACATAAAAAAAGAAAAAAAATATCAATTTGCTTTAATCGAGTTGCCTAAAGAATTAGATAGATTTATTGTATTGCCTAGGATTAACAAAAAACAATATGTCATGTTTCTTGACGATTTGATACGTTATCACTTTCACTTGATTTTTAATTTTTTTGAATACACTAATATCGAATCTCACATGATTAAAGTTACACGTGATGCAGAGCTAGATATGGAAGGTGATGTGTCTAAAAGTTATATAAATAAGATTGTCGAAAGTGTACGTGACCGTTTTCTTGCTGAACCTGTTCGTTTAGTATATGATAGTGATATTTCAAATGATACATTGAAGATGGTTAAAATGGTTTTGGGAGTCGGCACTAATGATAGTATTATTCCTGGAGGACGTTATCACCATAGGAGGGATTATATGAATTTCCCCCAATTAGATCGATTTGATTTGCAATACGAGAGAAAAGATGCTATCCCAATACCAGGATTATCACTTGAAAAAAGTGTCTTTAAAGCAATAGATAAAAAAGATTATTTATTATATACACCCTATCATAGTTTTTCTTTTGTTATAAAGTTTCTTCGTGAAGCTGCATTAGATCCAGAGGTAACTTCAATAAAAATTACAATTTATAGACTTTCTAAACTTTCAAATGTAGCTAGCTCTTTAATAAATGCTTCCAAAAACGGAAAGAAGGTTTTAGTACAAATAGAGCTTCAAGCTCGTTTTGATGAAACTAATAATATTATTTATGCTGAACAAATGCAGGCCGCTGGTGTAGAACTCGTCTTTGGAATTCCTGGCCTAAAAGTTCATTCAAAAATTTGTGTTATTGAAAAGAAATCGGAAGAAAAGAAAAGACGCTATGGCTTTATTAGCAGCGGTAACTTTAATGAGGATACTGCTAAAATTTACACAGATTATACCCTTTTTACTTCCAATCAAAAGATTTTAAGGGATGTAAATAAAGTTTTCAATTTTTTGCAAGTCCATTACAAGCGTAAAACTTACAAACATCTTATTGTTTCTCCTCATCATACTCATAATTCTTTAGTCAAAATGATAGATCAAGAGATTAAAAACCAAAAAGCTGGTATTCAAAGTGGTATTAAACTTAAGTTGAACGCAATCACTAATTTTACAATGATAGAAAAACTTTATGAAGCTAGTAATGAGGGCGTTCAAATTCAAATGATTGTTAGGGGTATTTGTTGCTTAATTCCAGGAGTTAAAGGAATGAGTGAAAACATAAAAGTTATAAGTGTAGTAGATAAATTTTTAGAGCATCCTAGAGTATACCATTTTCTTAATGGTGGCTCTCCGAAAATATATATATCTTCTGCGGATTTTATGACTAGAAATATAGAAAATAGAGTAGAGGTTGCAGTTCCTATTTACGACATTGAACTTCAGCGTCAAATTATAGATGTTCTTGATATAATTTGTTCAGATAATGTAAAAGCGCGGAAATTAAACGGGTCAGTTCAAAATATTTTTGTGAAAAATAAAAACAAACCTATAAGATCTCAATTTGAGATTTTCGAATATTATAAAAGGGAAGCAGGTCTATGAAAATAAAAAAATATGCAGCAATAGATATTGGCTCCAATGCATTGCGTTTACTTGTTTCTAATGTAATATCTTTTAAAGGAAAAACTCATTTTTTTAAAAATACTTTAGTGCGCGTACCAATCAGATTAGGACAAGACTCGTTTACTGTAGGAATAATATCTGATAAAAATATTAAACGTATTATAAAATCGATGAAGTCCTTTCGTTTATTAATGAAAGTTCATGACGTAGAAGGTTACCTAGCGTACGCTACTTCAGCAATTCGTGATGCTAAGAATGGAACTCACGTTGTGGATAAGGTATTTAAAAAATCAAAAGTTAAAATTGAAATTATCGATGGCAAAAAGGAAGCAAAAATTATATCTAATACTAATATTTTTGAAATAATTGATGTTGAAAAAACTTTTCTTAATATTGATGTCGGCGGTGGAAGTACAGAGTTTAGCATATTGAGCAGAGGAAAACAAATTAATTCAATATCCTTCAAGATTGGAACTGTCCGTCTTATAAATCAAGGTTTTGATGAAAAAATCTGGGAGCAAGTAGAAAAATGGGTAAAAAAGAATACGGAGTCTTATTCTAAGATTTACCTCATGGGTACTGGTGGAAACATCAATAAACTCCACAAACTATCTGGTGTTGAAGATTCACGTCCAATTTCATATTTAACTTTAAATTCAATTTATAAAAAGTTGACAGCATTGACTTATCAAGAACGAATTGTAGAATTAGGCTTAAATCAAGATAGATCTGATGTCATTATTCCTGCTACTAAACTTTTTTTAAAGATTCTAAAGTGGAGTGGTGCCAAGGTTGTTTATGTTCCAAAAGTCGGCCTTTCCGACGGAATGATAAGAGAATTATATAAAAATAAAACTTAAGATTAATTTCCAAATCATAGTGCCTTTAAAAATCAAGATCAAATATATCTCTTAATTCTTCAATGACAGGATTTATTTTTTTTAGGTGTTTATATTTATCTGGGCCAGAATAAATTAAACTTTCACGTGTAGTTTTTTTAACTTTTAACTCAATCTCAATACTATAGTTATTTAATTTATTTCTGAGAAAAGGAAGAAGATTTTCAATTTCACGGTCCATCTCTACTTTGTTCATCTCACTTTCAACAAAGTAAGATATTTTATGATGATCTTTCAATTCAATATTATTAAGGCTTAATATGGATGCAATGTTTTGCTTTCCCTCTTTCTTTAATTTTTCTGTATATTCTTTCCAAAGGAGTTCAAGGGTAACAAATTTAAAGGCATCTTTTGGCTTACTTACTTTTTTTTCATCGTCTTCTTCTGGTTTAATAATTTTAGTAACAGCTTTTTTAAAATCAATACTTGAAAGCGAAAAACTAGAAACTTGAGTCTTTAAATCTATTTTTTTTGAATTCTTGTTAACAGTTGTTCTGTTATTGATTACATAAGCCAGTGTTTTATTGGCTGATTCAGTTTTTTCTTTCTCTTTTATATCTCCTTTTGGAATTGACAATTTTTTGGATATATCAGTCTTTGATTTGGTTAATATCAATCTTTGATTTTGTTCTGCTGAAATTATAAAACCTTTTTTTTTTCTCCATTATAATGGAGTGAAGCAAGCTGCATTAACATAAATTCAATATGGACTCTTGTGTTATTAACGCTTTTATAGTGTAGTTCGCAGTTATTAATTATTTCAATTCCGTCCATTAGAAGTGCAGAAGATATTTTGTCAGTTTTTTTTAAATATGAACTTTTCACACTTTCTCCCACTTCCATTAATTTGGAAGTTTTAATATCTTTTGCCAATAAAAGATTTCTCAAATGATTTCCTAATCCTTTGACGAATTGTGGATTATCAATCCCACGTTTGATTAATTTATCATACATAATTAGAACACTTGGGATGTCATTCTTAAAAATAAGATCTACTAATTTAAAATAAGTTTCATGATCTAATAAGTTAAGATTATCTGCAACCGCAATAGCTGATAAATTTCCGTTTGTAAAACTAACCATACGATCAAAAATTGACAGAGCATCTCTTAAGGCTCCGTCAGCAGCTTGAGAAATTAGATAAAGAGCATTATCTTCATACATGAGTTTTCTTTCCTTTGCAATTTTAACAAGGAATTCTTGAATATCAATTACAGAAATCCTTTTAAAATCAAAAATTTGGCAACGAGATAGAATAGTCGATATTATTTTATTTTTTTCAGTAGTTGCCAATATAAAAATTACATGTTTTGGTGGCTCCTCAAGTGTTTTTAAAAAGGCATTGAAAGCAGGTTTAGATAACATGTGAGCTTCGTCTATAATATATATTTTATGGCTACCTACTTGAGGAGGAATACGAACCTGTTCAGTTATTTTTCTAATATCTTCTACTGAATTATTTGATGCTGCATCCAATTCAAAAACGTTAAAGTCAAAGTTTTCTAATGAATTATTATTTAGATTATTTATTTTTTTAGCTAAAATCCGAGCACAAGACGTTTTTCCTACACCCCTTGGCCCACAGAAAAGAAGTGCTTGTGGCAGCTGATTGGTTTTAAGACTATTTATTAAAGTTTGAGTGATAATATTTTGTCCAATAAGCTCGTCAAAAGAGGTGGGTCTATACTTTAACGCAGAAACTATGAAAGTATCCATAAATACAAATATATAAATCAGATTAAGCTTTCATTCTTTCCTTTAAAAATATTAGTTTTAAATTATTAACAAATGACTAACTTTGAAGTGCAGGCTATCTTATCGCTCGTATAGGTTTACGAGAGGAAAGTCCGGACACCATAGAGCAGCATAGCGGGTAATACCCGTCCTTCCTTTGAAGCGGACAAGTGCAACAGAAAGAAAGTACAGTTTGGCTGTAGTGAAATCATGTAAACTCTATGTGGTGCAACGCCAAGTATATCTACAATTAAGAGTGGCTCGTTCAATGTAGAAGGGTAGGCGGCTAGAGTGTAAAAGTAATTTTACATCAAGATAAATGATAAGACTCGACAGAATCCGGCTTATCGGCCTGCTTTTTTATTTTTAAAAATAAAAAAAGAAAAAACATTATTTCCATAAACACGTTTGTAAGAGAATCCTTCAATCTCTGAAAGATTAATTTTTTTAAAGTGTTCAATGACTAAAAAACCCTTTTTAGTAAGTCTTTTTTCACAAAGTGAAATAATCTTTCTATAATTTCCGATGTCAAATTTATATGGTGGATCAGCAAAAATTAAATCGAAAGACATTGAGTTTTTTTCCAAAAAGCGAAAACACTCTAATTGGTTCACAGTTATTTTCATATCTAGAGTATCAGATGTTTTTTGAATAAACTTAACACACTGTTTATTTATGTCAAGGGCTGAAATATTTTTAGAACCGCGAGAAGCAAATTCATAACTAATACTTCCTGTTCCAGAAAAAAGATCAATTACTTTAATTCTTTTAAAATCAATACTATTTTGTAGGATATTGAAAAGACCTTCTTTTGACCGATCTGTTGTGGGTCTAACAGATAGATTTTTTGGTACTTGAATCTTTCTACCTTTATGATATCCTGAGATTATTCTCATTAACTAGAGTATAAGGCTAAATAAGGTGCTTTATGAATTTGAAGATCTAAAAGTTTATTTTTTTCTTGATCAATAAACTTAATATTATTATGGTACTGATTGACTGCTTTATAATAATTCTCAAAAGAATTTATTCTTCCTAAAAAAATCAACTCGTATTCATCAGTTGTAAGATTAAATTGTTCTACTACAAAAAATAAATAATACAAAAATTCATCTTCATTTTTTACAGAAAAACGATTGTTAAATTTCACTTTACTATCTCTGATAAGAAAAATGTCTATCGATTCTAACTGAAAGTGAATAAAAAGTTGGTAATTAAACTTAATTGATGAGCTAATATTTAGTACCTGCCTGTATAGAATAGTATTATAATGCAAAAGGCAAAAATCAATTTTAGATTTTTTAAGAACACTATAGATGTATTTTGGATATGAATATACATTAACTTGCTTTATTTCATTCAAAATGTCATAAGCTAAAACTTCATTGTCCTTAGCTTTATTAAAAAGATTGAGATACCTCTTTGATAGAGATTTATCAAAAAGGGAGAGTGGAACAAATGTAGATGGGTTTTGAAATAATATTATACTAATTTCATTAAGACTTTCTTGAACTTCAGAATCTAAATACAGATTTAAAGCTTTATTTAAATCATTTGAGTTGTTGTTGGTTGGAATGAAAACAATTTCAGATGATTTACAAAAATAAAAGCCATCCTTAAAAAAATGCAGGTAGACGTTATTATCTTGTAGAATCTTATTCTTGTTTGGCATCAAATATGGTTGGCCAGTTTCCATTAGTACTTACATTATTTAGAGATCCTAACACAATTTCAGGCCCATTAACTCCATCCACGGAAACTGTTTCATTTTCTTGCTTAACAAGGTCTTCATTTTGATCGAATAACAAAGTATTCTTAGATACTTTTACTTCAAATACGGGGACGTTGTAACCATTTTTATTAATTACTTCAGATTTAATTTTAAATACGCTATCTCGAAGACCTTCGACGGGAATGTGTGCCATTTTTTTATATCTCTCAGAATTTCTAAACAATGAATCTTTTACTGGTACAAAACCTAAAGTATCAATAACTACAACCTCACGAAGCATATCAATTCGATAAGTTCTATCATACTGTAAGAAGGAGGAGTCACGTTTTTCAATCAAGGTAAAAATTCCTTCATCAATAAACTTTATCAATGTATCAAAATTGTTTGCATACACGCCTCTCACATCTTTATGAGCTATCTGAGCAATCCTGATATCTTTCATAACATTAATTACCTTTGCATATCGTTCATTTTTAGTTTGATTAAATGTTATGGGTCCACTGATTGAGTCATAAATTTTATATGCGAAAAAAGTCGATGCAATCCATAAAACAACTTGAATACCTAATTTCATTGTATTTTTTTAATTTATACAAACAAAACTACAATTTTTTTTGAATCACAAAAGTATTTAAAATGATTTATATTTAGACCCATTAATGTTTAAATGACACCTAAAGAATTTTGTTCACTTTTGGAAAATAAGTTCCCTTATGAGCCAACAATTTCACAAAGAAAATGGTTTTCAGAGGTCTCAGACTTTATTTTTTCAAAAAATTCAAATACTGTTTTTGTTTTAAAGGGTTATGCAGGAACTGGAAAAACAACATTAATTAGTTCTTTAGTTGATCAATTAAAACACATAGGATTCAAGTCGGTACTATTGGCTCCCACTGGTCGAGCCGCTAAAGTTATGACTAATTACTCAAAGGGACCTGCATTCACAATTCACAAAAAAATCTATTATCCTAAATTGGAAAAATCTGGAAAAATATTTTTTAAGCTAAAACTTAATAAACATAAAAAAACTATTTTTATTGTAGATGAAGCTTCCATGATAGGTAATGATAGTAAGTCCTCAGCATTTTTTGAGAACGGTTCTTTGCTAAATGATATTATTCAATATGTAAGTCAGGGTAATGATTGTAAATTGATTTTTGTTGGAGATCCTGCACAGCTACCCCCCGTTAAAATAAATTTAAGTCCTGCTTTAAATCTAAAAGATCTCAGCTATTTTGAATTTGACAATGTATATAATTTAGAATTAGAGGATGTAGTTCGTCAAGCACTTGGTTCTGGAATTTTAAAAAATGCAACTTATTTAAGAGTTCAATTACGTGAAGAGAATTATGAACAATTTAAGTTTGATTTAGATGGGGTAACTGATGTCAATCATAATAATAATGGTTTGGATCTATTTGATTCTATATCAGTTGCCTTTGACAATGATGGAATCGATCAAACTGTTTTTATAGTTCGTTCAAACAAAAGGGCTAACTTATTTAATGAACACATTCGCAATCGAATTTTTGGATGGGAAGATGAACTATGTGTTGGAGATCGTTTAATGGTTGTAAAAAACAACTATTTCTGGCTTGCCCTTGACTCTAAACCTGGATTTATTGCAAATGGTGATGTTGTTGAAATACAATCCATTGGTTCTAGAAAAAATATTTATGGATTTTCTTTCGCTGAAGTTAACGTTTACTTGGTCGATTATCCTGATGAAAATCCTTTTGAAACAGTCATTATGTTGGATACTTTAAAATCTGAAAACCCAAGCCTATCCTTTGAAGATGGAAATAAATTATATCAAAGAATATTAGAAGATTATTCATTAGAAAAATCAAATTATAAGAAATTTTTAAAAGTCAAAAATAATCGATTTTTTAACTCCTTACAAGTAAAATATTCATATGCAATTACGTGTCACAAGTCTCAGGGAGGACAGTGGGAAAATGTTTTTGTGGAAAAGCCTTACTTACCCGAAGGACCAAATAAAAATTATTTAAGGTGGCTTTATACTGCTATTACTAGAGCAAAAAAAAACTTATATCTAATTGGATTTCCAAATGAAGATTTTAAATCAATTCACTAAATATGTTACGTTTTTTATCAAAAAAAATATATTATAACATTATGAATTGGAAAATAGTTGGAAGTTTTCCATCTGAACCAAAATATATTGTGGCAGTAGTTCCTCATACTAGTTGGCTAGATATTTTTGTGGGATTATTAGTTCGAAGTATTTCAGGTGAGTCAATAAGTTTCATTGGAAAAAAGGAATTATTTACTCCTTTGACAGCCTGGTTTTTTAGAAGCATAGGAGGTGCCCCAATTGACCGGTCTGGTAATCAAGATACAGTAGAATCAATTGTAGCTATATTTGAGGCTCATAAAAAATTCCGAATAGCTTTAGCTCCTGAAGGAACCCGAAAGAGAGTGAATAAACTTCGAACAGGTTACTATTATATCGCTAAACGTTTAAATATTCCTATAGTACCTGTAGCTTTTGATTATGAAAATAAAAGAGTTATAGTTCATCCAAATTTCTATGCTTCAAGTGATGACCAAAAAGATTTAAAAGTATTGGAGAATTTATTTAAAGGAGTCTGCGGATATTCTAGACAGAAAAGTTTTTAATTTCCATTGAGTGATATACATTTTGAACGTCATCATCTTCTTCAATTTTTTCTATTAACCGTAACACTTCTTGTTGTGCAATATTTTCTAAAGGCTTCAATACCTGAGGGATCCTATCAAAACCTGAAGAAAGTATTTCAAGGTCTCTTTTTTCCAATTCCCTTTGAATCATCCCAAAGCACTCAAATGGTGCATAGAAAATCATACCATCCTCATCTTTAAAAACCTCCTCGACTCCATAGTCGATGAATTCTAGCTCGATCTTTTCTATATCAATATCAGTCAAATTTATTCTAAAATTACAACAATGATCAAACATGAATTCTACCGATCCAGCTTTACCCAGACTTCCATTTAGCTTATTAAAATAGGAACGAATATTAGCTACAGTTCTCTTATTGTTGTCAGTAGCTGTCTCAACTAAAATAGCAATCCCGTGAGGAGCATATCCCTCAAAAAGTATTTCTTTATAATCACTAGTATTTTTGTCTGAAGCCTTTTTAATGGCACGTTCTACGTTTTCTTTTGGCATGTTAGCAGCCTTAGCATTTTGAATGACAGCCCGAAGCCGAGAATTATTAACTGGATCTGATCCAGCTTCTTTAACTGCAATCACTAAATCCTTTCCAATTCTTGTAAAAGTTTTGGCCATAGCAGACCATCGTTTCATCTTCCTTGCTTTTCTAAATTCAAATGCTCTTCCCATTTGTTAATTTTAAATCTCTCAAATATAAAGAACATTAATGTGTATTAGATTAAATTATTTAAAGTCAATTAATAATCATTTTTAGATTAATTCAATACGTTGGACTTTATTTAAAATATTCCAACTTCAGCTTAGGTCATTTAGAATATCAATATATGACGGTTGAATATGATTAGGAAGACTGTTTTCTCTAGGTAGAGAAGCTAAATATCTAATTGAATTGCTTGTAAAGACTTGTTTATATATACCAATGGTCTTATGACGTTTTTCTACTAATGTTCTAATAAAGTCAAAGTGAGAGATTAAATCAGTACTACCCAAATGAAAAATTCCTGTTTTTTTGTGATTAATGATGTAATGTATCTGTTGACTTAATCTAATATCACTATTTACATTAATAATAGTATTTGGAAAAACTTCTATAGCTATTTTTTTTTTAATTGCCTGATCAATTTCTTTTGTTCTTGGAGCATTCATTCCAAAAATCATAGGAAGTCTAATTATTGCATATTTACCAATCGGGAGACTCATTATTAGATTTTCAATTCTTATTTTAAAATGGCCATAAATACTTTCAGAGAGGGTTTTATCATATTCATAAGAAGGATAATGTCTGAAAGAATCAAAAACATTTGATGAAGAAAGAAACATTATCCTGCAATTGTTTGACCTTACATATTCCATAATATATGAATGAGTGTCTAATTGAGCACTAAAGTCTCCCCTTAAAGCTGAAATTATGAGTTTAGGTTTTATTTCATTTAGAATATGATTTAACCCTCCATTTTCTAAATTAAAGTCAAAAAAATGATCATTTTTTTTAAAACTATCTTCATTATTATAGGTTCCATAAGTATTAAAATATTGTCCTAATTCTTTATAAAGAGTATTACCAATGAATCCACTTCCCCCTAAAATTAAAATAGATTTCAATAATTAAAGTTTTATAAATGGCAGTTTTACAACATGTGCAATACAGATTCTTCCTCTAATTAAAACACCTATTTCAGTTCCAGTTTTAGAATATGATTTTTTTATGTATCCAAGTCCAATTCCTTTTGAAAGGGAAGGAGATTGAGTTCCAGAAGTAACATGACCAATTATATCACCTTTTATACTAACAATATTATAGCCACTCCTTGGAATAGCCCGCACATTCATTTCAAACCCTATTAGTTTTTGTTCGGTTCCATTTGCTTTCTGATTGGCAATATATTTTGAGTTAATAAAGCCAGTTTCAGTCTCACTTATCCAACTTAATCCAGCTTCAATAGGCGAAGACGTTTCATTTATTTCATTTCCATATAAGCAATATCCCATTTCAGTTCTTAATGTATCTCGAGCTGCAAGCCCAGCAGGGACAATTCCATATATTTTTCCTGCATTAAGTACAGCATTCCATATAAGTTCGGCATGCTTTACAGGGAAATAAATTTCTATACCCCCTGATCCGGTATAACCAGTAGTAGCAATTATCACATTTTTACAACATGCGAAATTAGTCATAGTGTGAGAATAAAATTCTAAGCTACTTAGTGGATAATCTGTTAGACTCTGCATAGCCATTAATGCTTTAGGCCCTTGGATTGCTAATAATGCTGTATTTTTAGAACGATCTTCTACTTGAGCTCTAAATTCTTTATTATGTTTTTTTATCCATTTCCAATCTTTTTCAATATTCGAAGCATTAACCA
>CACLGW010000003.1:0-12500 GCA_902606525.1 uncultured Bacteroidota bacterium
TACTTATTTTTAGGCATGCAAATTTTCGATACTTTCAAAAGTAGTATAAATCAGCGCCTTGACATTATCAAAGGACATTCAATAGTTATAAAAAGGGAAGATTTAATTCATCCAATTGTTTCGGGGAATAAGTTTCGTAAGCTGAAATATATTTTAAGAGAGGTAATAGATAATAATATTCCTCAAATAATAACATTCGGTGGGGCATTTTCAAATCATCTAGCCGCCACTGCTAAAGCAGGAAACACACTAGGGATCAAAACACTGGGAATAGTTCGTGGAGAAGAATGGCAAAATAAAATTTCGGAAAGTTCAACACTTTCATTTTGTAAGACAGAAGGAATGCGTATAATATGTATCTCAAGAGAAGCTTATTCTCATAAAGATCGCTCAACGGAGGTAAAAAAAATTTTAAATAATTATCCAATATATAGATTAATAGCAGAGGGTGCTACAGAATCTCTAGCAATTAATGGATGCTCTGAAATAATACAGAAATCAGACAATGATTTTGATGTAATATGTTGTAGTATTGGTACCGGTGGGACATTTGTGGGTATAATCCAATCATCCTCAAATAATCAAAAAATAATTGGTTTTAATGCGCTAAAAAACCCATCTACAAAAGATTTTATTTTATCTCACACGAATAAAACTAACTGGGAAATTAATTTAGACTATACTTTTGGAGGTTATGCTAAAATAAATTCTTCTTTAATCTCATTTATGAACACATTTTATCAACAATATAAAATTCCCTTGGATCCAGTCTATAACGGCAAAATGCTTTTTGCTATTTTTGACATGATAAAGAAAAATAAATGGAAATATGGGAAAAACATCTTGGTAATTCATACTGGAGGAATGCAGGGAATTGTCGGAATGAACCGCCGTCTTCAAAAAAAAAGTGCCCAATTATTATCTTACGAAAAGAATTTCTTTTAGGTGTTTATCTGCTTTTTTTGTGTTCCTGTGGAAGTAGAAAAGTGATAGTTCAAAATCAAACTAAAAAAATCGTAGAACAAAAATTAGTTGTTAATTCTGAAAAAAAGGATTTTACAATAAAGAAAGAAACTTTAACAAACTTTGAAAAAATTCAAAAATATGTTGCTCAATATGGGTCTTTTGCTACTCAAGAAATGAAGACTTATGGAATACCAGCGAGCATCACTCTAGCCCAAGGGATTTTAGAATCAGGTATGGGTTATGGACGTCTAGCTGTGGAGGCAAATAACCATTTTGGTATAAAGTGTCACATGAATTGGGAAGGTAAACGTATTTATCATGACGATGATAGTAAAGGAGAATGTTTTAGGGTGTACAAGGATCCTTTAACTTCATATAGAGACCATTCTCTTTTTTTAATAGAAAGGGAGCGTTATAAATTTCTTTTTAACATAAATCCAAAAGATTATAAATCTTGGGCAAAAGGACTTAAAAAAGCTGGGTATGCAACTGACCCATCATATCCGAATAAATTAATTAGTATAATAGAAAGATTTGATTTAACCCGTTATGATGTTAAAAATTCAAAGCGATTTATTGCAAAAAAAATAAAAAACAATGAATTACCTAGTGTTATACATACTGTCAAAAAGGGAGATACACTTTACTCCTTGTCAAAGGAGTATAACATCCCTTTAATTAATATTGTAGAGATTAATCAAATAATAGATAAAACTATTTATTTAGGACAGGAGTTAAAAATTCCAGTTAAAAATTAGCTTATGCGTTATCAAAGAAGTAGTGTTTTGTTTAAAGAAGCTCAAGGGGTTATTCCAGGTGGAGTTAATTCTCCGGTGAGAGCATTCAAATCGGTAGGGGGAACACCAATATTTGTAGAAAGGGCAAAGGGAGCTAATCTTTATGATGTTGATGGCAATATCTATTTGGATTATATTTCTAGTTGGGGGCCTATGATTTTTGGACATTCTTATACTCCTGTAATTAAAGCGATAAAAGAAACAGCAAACAAAGGGACCTCCTTTGGAATTCCGACCGCTCTGGAAACTGAAATTGCAAACTTGGCAATAAAAATGATTCCTAATATGAATAAAATTCGCTTTGTTAATTCTGGGACAGAGGCTTGTATGAGTGCAGTTCGCTTGGCACGCGGATTTACACAAAGAGAAAAAATTATCAAATTCAAAGGGTGTTATCATGGACATTCAGATGCCTTTTTAATTCAAGCAGGTAGTGGAGCAATGACATATGGAAGTCCAAGTAGTCCTGGAGTCACTCAAGGAACAGCAAAAGATACTTTACTAGCAGCTTATAATAACCTTAATGAGGTAGAATTGCTTTTTAAAAAATATCCAAATGAATTTGCTGCTATAATAATTGAGCCTGTAGCGGGAAACATGGGTTGTATTCCCCCTAAAAAGGGATTTTTAGAAGGTTTACGTAAATTGTGTGATCAGAATGGGAGTCTACTTATTTTTGATGAAGTAATGACAGGTTTTCGTTTGGCTAAGGGTGGCGCACAAGAACTTCTAGAGGTAAAAGCAGATATTGCTACTTATGGGAAAGTTTTGGGAGGTGGGCTTCCAGTGGGAGCTTTTGCAGCAAATAATGAAATAATGCAATACTTATCACCTGAAGGGCCTGTTTATCAAGCCGGGACTCTAAGTGGTAATCCTCTAGCAATGTCAGCGGGTTTAGAAATGCTTAAAGCTTTAAATACAGACGAAGAAATCTACTCTCGACTAGCAAAAAAAACTAAACGTCTAGAAGATGGTTTTAGAATGGTCTTAAGGGATAAAAAAATACCTTTTCAAATAAATCGATTGGGATCAATGATTTCTATTCATTTTACCGAAAAACCAGTAATTGATTTTGAAACGGCTGCTCAAGGAAATTTTAAACGTTTCAATAATTATTTTCATGGAATGTTAGATCAAGGGATTTATCTTCCACCGAGCTCATTTGAGAGTTATTTTTTGAATGATGCACTAACTAATGAAGATATAGACAAGACAATTAATTGTTTTTCTAAGATTCAATTAGATGTTTAATTAATTTAATTTAAAATTATTTTACAACCTCAATAAACAACCCCTTATCATTTTTGATGACTTTAGCGATCTTTTTTTCCACTAGTCCTTTAATGGATTTATCCCATTTTTTATTACTTAAGTTTACTTTTTCCTTAACTTCTGTCATTAGTGAAGGTATATTTTGTTTTATTATATTCAATATATTTTTTTCTTCTTCTGTTAAATCAATTTTTATCTGCTCAGGTTTCATTTGAGGAAAAAACAAGACTTCTTGGATTGAATTTTTATTAGTCATTAACATAACTAATCGATCAATTCCAATTCCAATTCCTGATGTAGGAGGCATACCATACTCAAGGGCACGTAAAAAGTCTTGATCGATAAACATAGCCTCGTCATCACCTTTTTTACTCAAGCTAAGTTGGGCTTCAAAGCGTTTCCTTTGATCAATAGGATCGTTTAGTTCTGAATATGCGTTAGCAAGTTCTTTCCCGTTAACTAGTAGTTCAAAACGCTCAGTGAGTTTTGCGTTAGCTCTGTGCTCTTTTGTCAAAGGACTCATTGACTTAGGATAATCGGTTATGAAGGTCGGTTGTATATAATGATGCTCACATTTTACCCCAAAAATTTCATCGATCAACTTTCCTTCTCCCATAGTTTCATCAATTTCTAAGCCAAGTTCTTGAGCTGTTTTTCTTAATTGGTCTTCATTCATTTCTGAAATATCAATTCCTGTATGGATTTTAATTGCCTCTAATATAGGTACACGAAGATAAGGCGCCTTAAAATCGATTGTATTTTTTCCTACTTGAACTTTTGTCGTTTGATGCACTTGAATAGCTATATCTTCTAATAGTGATTCTGTTGAGTTCATCATCCAGAAATAGTCCTTGTAAGCTACATACAACTCCAGTACTGTAAATTCAGGATTGTGAGTTCGATCCATACCTTCATTTCTAAAGTCTTTGGCAAACTCGAAGACACCCTCAAAACCTCCAACTATTAAACGTTTTAGATATAGTTCATTTGCTATACGCAAATATAATTTTGTATTAAGAGCATTATGGTGAGTCTCAAAGGGACGAGCAGCAGCTCCACCAGGTATAGGTTGAAGTATTGGAGTTTCTACTTCCAAATAACTTTTTTTTATCAAGAAATCACGAATAGTTGTAATAATTTTAGAACGTTGTATAAAAGTTTGCTTTACTTCAGGATTCACAATAAGATCAACATAACGCTGCCGGTAGCGAAGTTCAACATCATTAAATGCATCATATAGATTACCCTTTGCATCAGTCTTTGGAAGTGGTAATGGGCGTAATGATTTATTGAGCAAAGTAAAATGTTTAACTTTTACGGTTTGTTGTCCTACCTTAGTAGTAAAAAGGGTACCTACAACTCCAATTAAATCGCCGATATCAAGAAGTTTTTTATATATATCATTGTAAAGACTTTTATCTTCTCCTGGACAAATTCCATCTCTATTAAAATATAGTTGTACTCTTCCACTACTGTCAAGTAGCTCAGCAAAACTTGCATTTCCCTGAATTCTTCTGGACATTAACCGCCCAGCAAGTATTACTTTTTTTTCTTCACTGTATTTAGTTGGAAGATCTTTAGCATAAAAATTAACATCGAATTGTGCAGCAGGATAAGGATTTATTCCAAGTTTTCTTATACGCTGTAATTTCTCTCTACGAATTAATTCCTGTTCGGAAAGCTTTGCCATAAACTTAAATTTAAATCAAAGATACGGAGACTAAAAAAAATCTAAGGAATCAAATTTTATATCTTTATCCCCTAAAATAAATACATGAGTTTTTTCCGAGTATTATTGTCGATTATTTTTCCTCCTTTAGCAGTGATAGACCAGGGTTGTGGATCAATATTGATTGTTTTTATTCTTACTATTTGTGGCTGGGTTCCTGGAGTAATAGCCGCTTTAGTGATTTTAAATAATCCCGAACGCTGGGGCTTTAAATTATAAATTTCATGAATAAAAAAAATAAAAGTATTCAAATCATAGAGCTAGGAAAAAAAGGCTATCAGGATACACTTAAGATTCAAGAATTATTTTTTAATAAAACAATTGAAATAAAAAGAGCGAATCGAAAAGGAGAAAATCTAATTCAAACTGATAATTATCTCATATGGGTTGAACATAATCCAGTAATCACTTTAGGGAAAAGTGGGAAAAAGGGTCATTTACTTTTAGATGAAAAGCAATTAAAGAATAAAGAGGTGGAGTATTTTCATACCAACCGAGGTGGAGATATAACTTTTCATGGGCCAGGACAAATTGTTGCTTACCCAATATTAGACTTGGATAATTTTTTTACTGACATTCATAAATATCTTCGCTTTTTGGAAGAAGCTGTCATCCTAACACTTCAAGAATATAATTTAAATGCAGGACGTAGTCTTGGAGAGACTGGGGTTTGGCTTGGTACAGACACCCCATATGCGCGAAAAATTTGTGCTTTAGGTGTCAAAGCAAGTAGATGGGTGACTATGCACGGCTTCGCACTTAATGTGAATACAGAGTTAAATTATTTTGATTACATAGTGCCCTGTGGAATTCAAGGAAAAGCAGTAACTTCATTACAGAATGAATTAGGAAGGAGAATCTCTATTGAAGAAGTCAAAGAAAAATTAAAGATACATTTATCAAATCTTTTTGGTGCTACTTTTGTAATCCAAAAAACCTTCAATTAATTTGGTAAATTATTAGACCATCTTCCTCAGATTTAACGACCATTTCTAAAGCTTTGTCATTATCTGAATTGCTGAGAGCTACTGCTGAACTTCCATATACTGGGAAGCCACCTACAGGACTTCCATTACTGTAAAAGGCATATACTTTTTGATCATCTAAATCGGTGAGAGTTACATAAATGGTATTATTTATGTAATGAATTTTTGGTGAGGTATAATTGCCAAAAGGAAGAATTACAGGAATACCTTTAATTATCAATTTATTTTCCGAAAGTGTAACAAGAGATTTTGAAGTCATATCAACTTTATGTCCCGGTAATAATTGAAGAGAACTTTCGATTAAATTGCCTTTATAATCAATTTGTATTAGACTTCCTTCCTTCGATGTAGTTGTAAAAGTATTTCGATATTCAAAAACAGGATTAGGTGAGCTATTAATATTTTTTTTAAGTTTAACTCTATCTTTACCTTGGCGGTTTAAAATTCTGATTTGACCATCAATATCTTTTAAAACTATATAATCCTTTGTTCCTAGGCGAATATGTTTTGGTGGGTGTTGAAGAGGTTCACTTAATTCTTTAAGACGGAAACCACTAACTCTCTTACCGCGATTGTCATACATCTCTAATTTTTTACCATGACTCAAAAGAAAACGGTAATTTCTATTAAGGTCATAGTCAAAAACGGCTAAATGATGAGGTGTTTCAGAGGAAATTGTTTTGTTAAAAGGAGACACAACTTTTCCATTTCTATCTAAAATAATAAAGGAATCAGCAGTTCTAAAAGCCATTTGGAGACGTCTATTTTTATAAAGATCCACCTGTTTTATATTGCCTATTATTGGTCCAGAAAGTTGTTTTTTCCAAAATAAAGTTCCTTTATTTGAGAACAAATACAGAACATTATTTTCATCTTGAACTACCACATCCATAGTTTTATTTCTGTGATTTTTTATCCATTGTGGCTTGCTTAAAAGTGGAGCGTCTAAATTGAAGCTATATTGGTTTGTAACACTATTTTTTTCTTGTTTAGTATTATCTTTTTGAGCGGTAAAACGACTCTGAACAAATTCTTTCTCTGATACTCCTTGAATTGCTATTAATGGATATTTTTCTAGTTTGATATTCTCCCAAATCTTCTTGTTTTTTTTTGTATTTTGTTTCCATCTGTTTTTTAGATTCTGTGTATTTCCTACCCACAAAAAAGTGCTGTTATCAGCTAAATCTTCAAGAAGACTTTTAAAATTTAAATCACTAGAGAGTGTATTCTTGTCTAGATATGCCCCAATGAGCTCCTTTAAATATGGTTTGCTCGAGGTGTAAACAAGGAAATCACCCAATTTTGCTACTTTACTAGGATTAAATGGCATTCCAAAAGCCTCTAAAAAACTATTTAAGTCTTTGGGAAGACCTTGGTCTTTAATATTTACTTTTCGAAAATTGTCCGAGGGTTTTGAATTTGAAAATAAATCCAAAGGAATATTTATAGCGTTATTTAAATGAAGATAAAGGGCTTGATTAGAATTTTTTTTTATCCAGGATATCTCATCTACACTTCCTAATATATCAAAATTGATTTTGCTTAATGGTATGTTTTCATAACGACTGTATTTTTTAAAGTTATCTTCTAAAGTCTTGTAGTCACTTATAGCTAGTGTTAAATAGCTATCAAAATCACGAGGGATGTATTCAGGACTGTTTAGCCTTTTAGGCTCTAGACCTTTTAAAAGGCTTATATTATCAGAAATAGAGTCATTAATAAAACTTAAACCATCCAAAGTAAAAGGGTTCTTTTTATTATTAAAATCAAAAGAAAACCAATCACTCCCCATAAAAGGGAAAAGATCTGTTTCTGAAAAAACTCTCTTTAAAAGAATTTTAATATCATTTTGCAGGTATATATTTAATGGGACATTAATATCACTTAATTTTGCAAGTCTATAAAAGCTGCTGTTTTGAACTCCTCTTTTTTTATTCTTAATAATGCGTATACTGTTCTCTAGCAATAGTTGAGAGGTACTTATTAAATTAATATTTCTAATTCTTGAGTGGTATAAATTCCTGTTTTTTAACTTTTCTACGTAAATTTTTATGTCATTATATACGACTTGATCACTGTTTTTTTTATTTAAGCTATCATAAGAGGTTGATTTGTAGATAAATGATAAAGCAAGATTGTCTTTTCCCTCGGGGGTTAAGCAAATTAATGCATTAGGGGAATATTTATCTGGGACTACAGCTTTAATATCTTGGTAAAGAGAATTATTTATCTGTCCAAATAAATCTAGAAAAGGAAGATTTTTCATTGCATTTTCCAACATGTTTTGATCGTTAAGTTGAAATACAGCAATGGTATTTTGAGGTACATAGTCTAAAAGTACTATAGGTTCCTTTTTTTCTTGCTTACATCCTACAATTAAAAGGCTTGCGATTATTAATATTTTTTTAATCATAGCACCAACAAATTTAAAAAACATAAGAACCCTTTTATTTTAATCTTTTAAAATTTTATCAACTATTTGTAAGACAATCTCTTATTTAAAACTAATTTCAATTTGACTTGGGAGTAATTTGAATGATTTACGGTGATGTTTAGTTACGCCAAATTTTTCAATGGCCGCCCTATGTGATTGGGTAGGATATCCTTTATTTTTTTGCCAATTGTACTGAGGAAACTTGGTTCCAATTTTTTTCATGTAGTCATCTCGGTATGTTTTTGCTAAAACTGAAGCTGCTGCAATATTTAGAAATTTTTGATCTCCTTTAACAATGCATTTATGAGGTATTTTTTTAAAGCGATGAAAGTGATTACCATCTACGATAATAAATTTTGGGCTTTTGTTAAGATTCTCTAGGGCATAATGCATGGCAAGGATAGATGCGTTAAGAATATTAATTTTATCAATTTCTTCTTGAAAGACATTTGCAATACCAAAAGAAATTGAATATTTTTCGATCAACGGCCTTAACTCATAACGCTGTTTTTTGGTTAACTTTTTAGAATCATTAAGCAATGGTAGTTGAATGGTTAAGGGAAGTATTACAGCAGCAGCTGTTACAGGGCCAGCTAAACAACCCCTGCCTGCTTCATCTGTTCCAGCTTCAAGATTAGAGGTTAGTTGAACATTAAGCATAAATAAAATGACATTTAATATATTTGAGCTTACCACAAGTTACTTACATTTATTATAACTTCGCAATCAAACCATTTCTCTATGCGCTTTCCCCTTTTTGTTATTATTTTTCTCCAAATTCAATTTCTTTGGAGTCAGCAGAAAGAGGCTATTGACGATGAATCTATTCAAACCACTAAAAAAATTGATTTATCTGTTAGAGAAAGTTTGAATGATGAAAACCAAAAAAAAAAGTTAGATGGTAAGAAAAAAAAGCCTTCAATAAAAAAGACCAAAAAAAAGAAATACTTTCCTGTAATAAAATCTATGGATGAGGTTACTGTAAATGATTACAAAATTATGTATATGGACGGTAAAGAGAAACTGGTTGATACCAGTCTTTCGTTAGAGGAAGAATATGCTTTTAATTTTTTGAGAAAAGACTATTTTGAATACCTCACATTTCCAAATATGGGTGAGGCTTATAATAAGATGGGCTATGATTTTCACGAGAAATCATTTATACCTCAAATGGGTGCAAGCGTTAAACATTTTGGATACTTTGAAAAGGAAGATATTCCATATTATGAAGTACCTTCCCCTTACACAGAACTATTTTTTAAATCAACCTTTCAACAGGGTCAAAATTTAGATGCAACTCTAGCAATTAATACATCACCCAAACTCAATCTTGCAGTTTCATTTAAGGGTTTTAGGTCCTTAGGAAAATATCTATCATCTTTGAGTCGTTCAAGACAATTTAGATTAAGCTCACAATATCAAACTTATAATCAAAAATATCGTTTGCGTATACATCAGACAACACAGTCAATAGAAAATCAAGTTAATGGTGGATTAACAAATGATTCAAACTATTTTTTTGAAAATGCCCCAAATTATGTAAGTGCAGATGAGGGTGGTAACCCTATTTTAGATGAAGATGGCAACGAACAAATTGTCTTTTATGATGGATTCTTGGACAGAAATCGTTTAGGCACTCACCTAGAAGCAGATAACATTCTCTTAGGCAAACGCTATTTTATGGAACATCGTTTTCAAATTATGTCTGAAGCAAAAGATACTATACTACATAAAATGGCAATTGGTTACAGGGCTACTTTAGAGAATAAAACATACCAATACAATCAAATGCGCCCTGGTTTATATTTTGCTGAATCATATGTAAGTAATAATGTTAATGATTCTATCTCATTCAGTTCCATAGACAACAATCTTTTTTTCAATTATAAAAATAAAACATTAGGAGAACTTAATTTGGATCTATATCATCACAATTGGGATTATAAATTGGGTTTAAATGAATATGAGAAAGATTCTATTTTTTCTAACGGAATAAATGCAAGTCAAATTGCAGCAAAAGTTGATTGGGAAAAAAAAGTTTTTGGAATAAAAGTTAAAGCATTGGTATATCAATCATTAAAGAATAAATACGCTACACAGGCATTTGAGTTTAATCTGTCTCGCTCGATAATTAAAGATGTTTTTGTTGAGGCATCGTATAAACGAAGATCGCAGCCATTAGATTTTAATTTTTATTTAACTCAAAGTGATTTTAAAGATTATAATTGGGAAAATAAAAACTTAAATAATCAGGATTTTAATACTCAATCCATAATTTTATCTCATCCTATATGGGGAAGTTTAAGGGGAGAGTGGAATTCAATAAATAATTTCACATTTTTCAATAACGTAACAACACTTAAAAATTTGAATAAAAAATTCAGAGTAGAGGTCATTCAAACCAATAAAAAAATAGATTATCTAAAGCTTAGGCTAGACAATAGGGTGAACTTAGGGAATTTCTCATGGGTCAATAATGTTCAATTCCAAAAAGTAAATCAAGAGGAAGAATTAGAACAGGTTCTTAGTGGTCCACTTGCTCTTAATGTACCTGAATGGCTAATTCGAAGTACATTTATGTTGACCTCATCAATTTTTAATAAGGCTTTATTGTTTCAGTCAGGATTTACTTTTGTTTTTTTTACAGATTACTACGCGGATCAATATAATCCACTTTTGGCTGAGTTTGTTACTCAAAATAATACTAAGATTGGGGAGTACCCAAGAGTTGACTTTTTTTTTAATGCAAAAATTAAAAGCTCTCGTATTTTTTTAAAACTCGAAAATATTTCATCTACAATAGAACATTTAATAAATATTGACACCCCCTATGATTATTACTCAGCACCATTTGTTCCTTATCGAGACTTTTCAATTCGATTTGGTTTAATTTGGAATTTTTTTGAATAGTTTAATTACGAGTTATTCAGTAGTTTTCATAGGATTTTAAAAAAAATAAAAAGAAAAGTTAAAAAACATCTTGTAAGAAATAAAAAGGGTTTTATATTTGCATCCGCTAAAATGCTTAACAATTGAATAAAAATTTTTGGGCATGAGAATATAGTTAACGTTCATTGAAAAAATTAAATAAGAATGACAGCGCGTATCGAAAGATACAAGTGAATAGAACCATTTTGACCAAGTCAATTTTAGTTTGTTGTGAAAATTTATAAAGAAACAACAACGAAGAGTTTGATCCTGGCTCAGGATGAACGCTAGCGGCAGGCTTAACACATGCAAGTCGAGGGGTAACAGGGATTGCTTGCAATCCGCTGACGACCGGCGAACGGGTGCGTAACGCGTATGCAACTTACCTTCTACAGGGGGATAGCCCAGAGAAATTTGGAATAATACCCCATAAGATCATTAATTGGCATCAATTTATGATGAAAACTCCGGTGGTAGAAGATGGGCATGCGTCCTATTAGTTAGTTGGTAAGGTAATGGCTTACCAAGACTTCGATAGGTAGGGGTCCTGAGAGGGAGATCCCCCACACTGGTACTGAGACACGGACCAGACTCCTACGGGAGGCAGCAGTGAGGAATATTGGACAATGGAGGCAACTCTGATCCAGCCATGCCGCGTGCAGGAAGAAAGCCCTATGGGTTGTAAACTGCTTTTATATAGGAAGAATTATATCTACGTGTAGATATTTGACGGTACTGTACGAATAAGGATCGGCTAACTCCGTGCCAGCAGCCGCGGTAATACGGAGGATCCAAGCGTTATCCGGAATCATTGGGTTTAAAGGGTCCGTAGGCGGTTTAATAAGTCAGAGGTGAAATCCTGCAGCTCAACTGTAGCATTGCCTTTGATACTGTTAGACTTGAGTTATTGTGAAGTAATTAGAATGTGTAGTGTAGCGGTGAAATGCATAGATATTACACAGAATACCGATTGCGAAAGCAGATTACTAACAATATACTGACGCTGAGGGACGAAAGCGTGGGTAGCGAACAGGATTAGATACCCTGGTAGTCCACGCCGTAAACGATGGATACTAGCTGTTCGATCAACATTGGTTGGTTGAGTGGCTAAGCGAAAGTGATAAGTATCCCACCTGGGGAGTACGCTCGCAAGAGTGAAACTCAAAGGAATTGACGGGGGCCCGCACAAGCGGTGGAGCATGTGGTTTAATTCGATGATACGCGAGGAACCTTACCAGGGCTTAAATGTAAGTTGCATAGATCAGAAATGGTCTTTTCTTCGGACTACTTACAAGGTGCTGCATGGTTGTCGTCAGCTCGTGCCGTGAGGTGTCAGGTTAAGTCCTATAACGAGCGCAACCCCTGTCGTTAGTTGCCAGCAAGTTAAG
>CACLGW010000003.1:17500-73894 GCA_902606525.1 uncultured Bacteroidota bacterium
TCTTGCTTACTTAATTAATAAAGCAATAAACCGGGATTAAATTCTTCCTATATAATTTTTATAGAGAAGTAATTAGATCACCTTGTTCATTTTTTTGAGGAAGTAAAGAACTTCCCATTAAATATTTGTCTACTTGGTGAGCGGCTTCACGACCTTCAGAAATTGCCCAAACAATCAAGGATTGACCTCTTCGACAATCTCCAGCGGTAAAAATAGACTCCTTGTTGGTTTGGTAATTGACTTCTCCTTTTACATTTCCACGTTCATCAAAAATAAGACCAAATTGCTCTGGAAGACTTTTTTCTGGTCCAGTAAATCCCAGTGCTAGTAATGCCAAATTGCAAGGCCATTCTTTAGTGGAATTTTCTTTTTCAATGAGTTTTGATCGCTGTCCTGGTATTTTCTTCCATTGTACTTCAACTGTTTTTAGAGCCTTTACATTTCCTTTGTCGTCACCAATAAATTCTTTTGTTAAAATACTCCATTCCCTGTGGATTCCTTCCTCATGAGAAGAGGATGTTTTAAGTTTAAAAGGCCAGTAAGGCCAGGGGTTTTCTTCAGTTCTTTCAGCTGAAGGCTTTGGCATAATTTCAAAATTGGTAACACTATTAGCACCATGGCGATTTGAAGTTCCTATACAGTCAGATCCAGTATCACCACCACCAATAACTATGACGTCACGACCTTTGGCTGAGAATTTTTTTTCTCTTTCATGTTGTCCGTCAACTGCCTTATTATTATGAGGTAGGAAATCCATCGCTTGAACTACGCCTTTGAGATTTGACCCTGGAATAGGCATTTCACGTTTTATTGTAGCTCCAGTAGCTATAATTATAGCATCGAATTCTTTTTCTAAATTTTTTGCAGAGACTGTTTTACCTACTTCAGTATTACATCTAAACTGAACTCCTTCGGCTTCAAGAATTTTCAATCGCCTATCAATTACATTTTTCTCCATTTTAAAATCTGGAATTCCATAACGAAGGAGTCCTCCAATTTTATTATCTCGTTCAAAGACTGTAACAGTGTGTCCTGCGCGGTTTAATTGCTGTGAGGCAGCAAGCCCAGCTGGACCAGACCCAATAATCGCAACTGTTTTACCAGTTCTGTTTTTAGGTGGATTTGCTTTTATCCAGCCCTGTTTAAACCCTCGTTCAACAATATATTTTTCAATAAGCTCTATGGATACTGGGGGATTAACTATACCTAAGACACAAGCTTCTTCACAGGGTGCAGGACACAATCTTCCTGTAAATTCAGGGAAATTATTTGTACTATGTAAAATATCTAGTGCACGTTTCCATTCGTTGCTGTAAACGGCATCATTAAAATCAGGAATTAAATTTCCTAGTGGACAACCACTATGACAAAAGGGAACTCCACAATCCATACAACGGGCACCTTGTTCCTGCAGTTCTTTTGTTTTAGGAGCAAGTGTGAATTCTTTATAGTTTTTGATTCTTTTTTTTGGCTCGATAACCGGTTCTTTTAATCGGTCATATTCCATAAAACCTTTTATCTTTCCCATATTAAATAGATTTTTCAAGTTTATTATTTGCCAACATCTTCAAAGCACGTTTATAATCTGTAGGCATTACTTTTATGAAGTTTTTACTTAATTTTTTCCAATTTTTAAGTATTTCAATTCCTTTTGGACTTTTAGTAAATTGTACATGATTTTGAATAAGTCCTTTTAAAGTTTTTCTATCATCATCCTGAAGGTTCTCTAACTCAACCATTTCAAGGTTAAATTTTTTATCATCAAAATTACCATTACTACCATACAAATAAGCAATTCCACCACTCATACCTGCTGCAAAGTTTCTCCCAAAATTCCCGAGAATAACTGTAATTCCACCTGTCATATATTCACAACCGTGATCTCCAATTCCTTCCACTACAGCCTTGGCTCCAGAGTTTCTGACACAAAACCGTTCTCCAGCTATTCCATTTATATAAGCTTCACCATTGGTTGCACCATACAAAGCCACATTTCCTATTATAATATTTTCATGTGGAACAAACGTTGATTTTTTTGGAACTTTAGCTATAAGTGTCGCTCCAGAAAGGCCTTTACCAAAATAATCATTTACTGTTCCTTCAATTTTCATTATAAGCCCCGAAGTTGCGAATGCGCCAAAGCTTTGGCCTGCTGTACCAGTAAAATTTAAACTAAGAGTACCTTTAGGGAGTCCTTTGGCACCATATTTTTTTGAAATTTCATAACTTAAAATTGCACCAATTGTACGATTTGTATTTTTAATGTGAAATTTTAAATCCTGTTTTTTTTGATCATTTATTGCAAGTTTAGCTTCTTTTAGAATTTGAATATCAAGAACATTCTCTAGTTGATGATTCTGATTTTGAGTGTTACGCTCTTTAAATTGTGGAGGTACAGAAGGCTTATATAAAATATTTGATAAATCAATTCCCTGAGCCTTGAAATGATTTATAGCTTTTTTCATATTAAGCTTTTGTGATTGGCCAACCATTTCGTCTACTGTCTTGAAACCTAGATCTGCCATAATTTTTCTTAATTCTTCCGCGACAAAATGCATATAATTTATTACATGCTCGGGCTTTCCTTTGAAATTTTTACGCAATTCTGGGTCTTGTGTAGCAATTCCCACCGGACAAGTATTAAGATGGCATGCTCTCATCATGATACACCCTGAAGCAATAAGTGGAGCAGTTGAAAATCCAAACTCTTCTGCACCCAAAAGACATGCAATGGCAACGTCACGGCCTGTCTTCATTTGACCGTCACATTCAAGTATAACACGACTCCTGAGATTATTCATTACTAATGTTTGCTGTGCTTCTGCAATACCAAGTTCCCATGGAAGTCCAGCATGTTTTAATGAAGTTAGGGGGGAGGCCCCTGTTCCGCCATCATAACCCGAAATTAGGATTACATCTGCTTTAGCTTTTGCAACTCCAGCAGCTATTGTTCCAACACCAACTTCTGAAACTAATTTTACATTAATTCTTGCTTGTCGATTAGCATTTTTTAAGTCATATATCAACTGAGCTAAATCTTCGATTGAATAAATATCATGGTGTGGAGGAGGTGAAATTAAACCTACATATGGTGTAGAGTTCCTTACAGAGGCAATATATGGATTCACCTTAGGTCCGGGAAGTTGACCGCCCTCACCAGGTTTTGCTCCCTGTGCCATTTTTATTTGTATTTCTTCGGCTGTGCTTAAGTAGTGACTTGAAACACCAAACCGTCCCGAAGCCACTTGTTTAATGGCTGAATTTTTAAAATTACCATCTTTATCAGGTTTAAAGCGCCTTGAATCTTCACCTCCCTCTCCGGAATTACTTTTTCCACCGATTCGGTTCATTGCAATTGCAAGATTTTCATGAGCTTCTTGGCTTATAGAACCCAAAGACATCGCTCCAGTTTTAAAACGCTTCACAATTTCAGTCCACGGTTCCACTTGATCTATTGGAATAGGATCGTAACTTGAAAATTCAAATAAACCTCTTAAGGTCATTAATTTTTCATTTTGATTATTAATCATCTTTGAAAATGCATCATAGCTTTCAGGCTTATTTTGCCGGACTGCTTGTTGTAATGATGCTATTGTTGATGGATTAACCACGTGGGCTTCTCCATCTCTTCTCCAACGATAATCACCACCAATTTCTAATGATAGTCCAACCTTAGATTCATGAATATATGCTTTGCTGTGTCTTTTACTAATTTCTTTTTCTATCTCATATAATCCAATGCCTTCTATACGAGTAGGTGTATTACAGAAAAATCTATCTATAACTTTTTTTGAAAGACCTAATGCTTCGTTTATTTGGGCGCCTCTGTAGGAATGAAGAGTTGATATACCTATCTTATTCATAACCTTAATTATGCCTTTAGCAATCGCTTTATTAAAATTTTCTATTGCTTTTTCTGGACTTTCTTGAATAATGTCCATTTTAGATTGATAATGAATTATTTCATTTACTAGATAAGGATTAATAGCACTAGCACCATATCCAAATAGTAATGAAAAGTGGTGAGGTTCTCTGGGTTCAGCCGATTCAATGATGATTCCAAATTGTGAGCGTTTTTTTAATCGTTTAAAGGCGTGGTGTGCATGAGATGTCGCCAGTAACATCGGAATAGGTGCAAGAGTCGGAGAAACTCCGCGATCTGAAAGGATTATTATATTAGTTCCACGGATAAGCGCTTTATTAATTTCATTAATCATTTCCTCTAATGCATTTTCTAAACCATTTAACCCATTATTAATTTCATAAAGTGTCGAAATAGTAACTGCTTCAAAGTCCTCGTGATCAATGAATTTTATTTTATCTAAGTCTTCATTTGAAATTACTGGATTTTGAATACTTAGTTTTTTGGCATGGTTCGCATTAATCTCAAAAAGGTTAAATTCATTACCTAGAGTTAAACTAATATCTGTAACAATTTCCTCTCTAATTCCATCAAGGGGTGGGTTAGTAACTTGGGCAAAAAGTTGTTTAAAATAATTATACAAAAGTTGTGGACGATCTGAAAGTACCGCCAGTGGTGTGTCTATTCCCATTGAGCCTATAGCCTCTTTTCCGTTAGAGCTCATTGGAGTAATAATAGTTTTCAAATCTTCTAGAGTATAACCAAAAATTCTCATTCTTGTTTCAAAATCCTCGTTTTCAATAGGCGTAGTATTACCAGTGTAGTGAATTTGTTTTAATTGAAGAAGATTTTCATTCAACCATTTTTTGTATGGCCTCTTTTCCGTAACCTCTTTTTTTATCTCATCATCTTCTATTATTCTTCCCTCATCCATATTGACTAAAAACATTTTTCCAGGTTCTAAACGTCCATGTCTTTCAATGTTTTCAGGCAGAATTTCCAAAACTCCTGTTTCAGAAGACATTATTACATAACCATCTTTAGTAACTGTGTATCGAGATGGCCTGAGACCATTTCTATCTAATAAGGCCCCAATATATTTTCCATCTGTAAAAGGAATTGATGCAGGACCATCCCAAGGTTCCATAATGCAAGAATTATATTGATAAAAGGCTTTTTTCTCTTCATTCATCGAGGTGTGCTTTTCCCAAGCCTCTGGTACAAGCATCATCATTACCTCGGGAAGGGATCTACCTGTTGCAAGAAGTAACTCTAAAGTCATATCCATTGAGGCTGAATCTGACTTTCTTGGTAAAACAATAGGCAATATATTTTTTATATCTGCACCAAAAATGTCATTTTCCAAAAGTTCCTCTCTTACCTGCATCCTACTAAAATTTCCTCTATATGTATTAATTTCACCATTATGACACATGTAGCGGAAAGGTTGTGCTAGATCCCATGTTGGAAAAGTATTTGTTGAAAAACGTTGATGTACTAGAGCTAATCGGGTAACTACAGCTGGATCTTTTAAATCCTCATAGTAACCTTTAATGTCTTCAGGAATTAATAACCCCTTGTAGATTAAAGTATGAGTTGAAAGACTTGGGAGATAAAAATAATTTGCTTGTGAAAGCTTCGAGATTAAAATTGTATGTTCTGCTATTTTTCGTGCACAGAATAGTTTGATATTGAACTCTTGCTCTGATATGGAATTTGAGCCTTTCCCTATAAAAACTTGCATTATATCGGGTTCTGTTTGAGCTGCAATAGTTCCAACTATATCTGTGTTTACAGGAACTTTTCTCCAACCTAGTATATGTAAACCTTGATTTTTTATTTCGTTCTCAAAAACACCAATACAGTAAGATTTCTGATTCTCTTTTTTTGGTAAAAAGACCATTCCTACAGCATATTCATGCATTTGAGGAAGTTGAAAGCTACATTGGGAAACTAAAAAGTCATGTGGTATCTCAATAAGAATACCAGCGCCATCACCTGTCTTACCGTCAGCGCTTACAGCTCCTCGATGTTCTAGACAATCAAGAATATCTAATGCTTTGTGAATTATATCATTTGTCTTTTTACCCTTTAGACTGCAAATAAAACCTGCTCCACAATTATCGTGTTCATTTTGTGGGTCGTAAAGTCCTTGTTCTGCTGGCAACATAAGAAAATTTTGGATTTATAAAAATAACAATACTTAACTGAAAGACACTAGTTTCAAAGCTTAAATCCTGGGCTTTTACGAAATTTTGATATTTTAAAGCATATATGCTAAAATATTTAATTTTTAACTAAATAAATGAATAAATCTTAATTTTACTTCCTTTGTCTAATAAGTCAAATTCCATATTATATTGAAAAAAACTAATTATAATGTGATAGGGGTAATGTCTGGTACATCATTAGACGGAATTGATATAGTTTATGTTAATTTTATTTTAGAAGATAAGTGGAAGTTCAAAATTTTGAATTCTCACACATTTGCGTACAATAAATCTATTCAGAAAAAATTAAAAAGTTTACACCTTAAGCATGAAAAAATAATATCTATTGAAAATAGATTCTACACTATACTTTTGGCAAAAACAATTTTGAAATTTATTAAATCAAATAAATTATCTGAAATTGATGCGGTTTGTTCACATGGGCACACACTATTTCATCAACCAGAAATAGGCTATACTTTCCAAATGGGTAATGAAAAAAAACTTGCCGAATTGATAGATCATAATGTGGTTTGTGATTTTAGAACACAAGATGTCTCATTAGGGGGACAGGGTGCTCCGCTCGTACCAATTGGAGACCATTTATTATTTAGCGATTACGATTCTTGTTTAAATTTAGGTGGGTTTGCAAACGCAACAATGAACAAAAAGGGGAATTTGATAGCTTATGATTTATGTGCAGTTAACACTGTATTAAATTTTTTGGCCCAAAAAAAAGGATTCATTTATGATGACCGAGGAAATTTTGCCAAAAGAGGGACTTTAATTCAATCTTTATTAGATGAGTTGCAAATACTTGATTACTACTCAAAAAATTCACCTAAATCTCTAGGCATTGAGTGGGTTAATAAAAAGGTTTATCCAATACTGGGTAAATATGAAAAATATGAAATCCAAGATCTTTTAAAAACATATACTTTTCACATAGGAAAAATAATAGGGAATAGTTTTGAAAAGGATCACAGGGTCTTAAGTACAGGAGGAGGTGTAAAAAATGATTATTTGATGCATTTGATTAAAGAAAATAGTAATGCAAATTTCATAATTCCCTCTCAGAAACTTGTTGACTACAAAGAAGCTTTGATTTTTGGTTTATTGGGAGTTTTGAGATTACGGAATGAAATCAATTGTTTATCGTCTGTCACAGGAAGTTCCATGGATCATTCGTGTGGTATAATATATAAACCTTAAATATTTATTTGATTAGATTACATTAGGGGTATAGATTTTTATATATTTAGGCACTTTAATCAACCATGGCTTTTGGAAACCATTATTATTTTCCTTTTTATTTTCGGCTATTTAGCAATTACTCTTGAACATAGTTTAAAAGTTGATAAGTTAATACCAGCACTAGCAATGATGGCATTGATGTGGGCTATTATTTCTCTTAACCACCTGCCAGTTTTTGAAGTAAATTCTCAACTAAAGGAACTAACGCCCTCACATATTGATGAAATTTTATTACACCATTTAGGAAAAACAGCTGAGATTATAATTTTCTTATTGGGAGCGATGACAATTGTTGAAATCATCGATTACTTTAATGGTTTTTATACAATAAAAAATTTCATTAAAACTAAAAGTAAAAAAGGTTTGCTTTGGATTTTTTCCATTTTAGCATTTTTACTGTCTGCTATAATTGATAATTTGACTGCTACCATTGTACTAATTACAATACTTCAAAAAGTAGTATTGAAAAGAGAAACGCGTATTTGGTTTGCAGGTTTAATTGTCGTTGCTGCTAATTCTGGCGGTGCTTGGTCACCCATTGGAGACTTAACTACTACAATGTTATGGATTGGAAATAAAGTAACAACTTTAAATCTCGTAAGTTATGTTTTGATTCCATCGATTATCTGTTTGTTAATTCCTGTCACAGTTGCGTCATTCTTGCCCGTTTTTAAAGGTGAAATCGATGTCCCAAAGGAAGATGAATCTATTAAATTTCATAAGCATGGGGCAACTATGTTATATCTAGGTCTGTCAGCTATTATTTTTGTCCCCGTATTTAAGACATTGACTCACTTACCTCCATATGTTGGAATGATGCTCTCTTTAGCATTGGTAGCTACTTTTGCAGAAATATTTAGTAAAGCTAAAATTAATATAACCTCGCTAGATATTGAGAGTGACAAGCATCAAACTTCTAGTCCAGTCCAAAGTTCATTGTCAAAGATTGAACTTCCCAGCATCCTTTTTTTTCTCGGAATTCTTCTTGCAGTCTCAGCTCTAGAATCTTTAGGATTACTTTTTAATTTTGCAGAAAAATTAAATTCTACAATACCTAATACAGACGTTGTTGTTTCACTTTTAGGAATTGCTTCTGCAGTTATTGATAATGTACCACTGGTTGCTGCAAGTATGGGAATGTTTTCTATGGGTATTGATGATCCTATTTGGCATTTGATAGCCTACTCGGCTGGAACTGGAGGTAGCATGTTAATAATTGGATCTGCAGCGGGAGTTGTAGCTATGGGTATGGAAAAAATTGACTTTTTCTGGTATCTTAGAAGAATAGCATGGTTGGCCTTAATTGGATTTATAGGAGGCTTTCTTACCTTTATTCTCATAAGAGATATCATTTTTAATCAATAAAAAGAATTTTTTGAGAAAGCTTACGTTTTAAATATAAATATTATCAATATGATGGTGTTAAATATGCAAGAACCTGCCCCTTTACAAACAGAAAAAACACTTTCTTTGATTGAGCTTATCCAAAATGGTGGCCTTGGTGGACAAACAATTATTGGAGTCTTATGTATACTTTTATTAATAGTAGTTTATATATATTTTGAACGACTTTTTGCCATCAAAGCAGCCGTAAAGATTTCACCGTCTTTTATGCCTCAAATACGTTCTTTTATAATGGAGGGTAAAGTTGAAGCAGCACAAAAACTTTGTATTCAAGAAAATGTGCCTGTATCAAGACTTGTATCCAAAGGTTTATCTCGAATAGGAAGGCCACTAGATGATATTAATACAGCAATAGAAAACGCAGGTCGTCTTGAAGTATATCAATTAGAAAAAAATATAAGCATATTAGCAACGATTGCTGGTGCAGCACCAATGTTAGGATTTTTAGGAACAGTAATTGGCATGATTCTTTCAATATTTGAAATTTCAAATGCTGGGGGTAACATTGATATGCAATTACTTGCAGATGGACTTTATACTGCAATGACAACCACTGTTGCTGGGCTTATAGTTGGTATCATTGGATATGTAAGCTACAATCATCTGGTTGTAAAAACTAATAAAGCGTTATATCTTATGGAAGCGACTAGTTTAGAGTTTCTGGATTTACTAAACGAACCTGCATAATATGAGACTGAAGGGAAGAAACCAAATTCGTCCAGAGTTTAATATGTCCTCTATGACAGATATTGTTTTTTTATTATTAGTTTTTTTTATGATTGCATCGACTCTTGCTAAACAACTCAATACGATTGATGTAAAACTTCCTCAAGCTGAGGGAAAAACCGAAAATAGAAATACTGTAGCTGTAACAATTACAAATTCTAATCAATTCTACCTTAATGCAGATAAGGTTATAAAAAGAAATTTAGAAAAATTTTTAATTGATGCTCTTTCAGATATGAAAACTCCATCTTTAGTACTAAGAACAGAGCAAAAAGTTGCCATAGACCAAGTTGTCTATGTAATGAATATTGCTAGTAAGAATGGAATTAAAGTCGTTTTAGCTGTAGATAAACCCTAATATTTTTAATGAAACTTTTAGATTCGCCTCACAAAAAAAAATCAGCTGGATTAACAGCTTTAACGGCAGTTCTATTAATAATATTATTTTTTGTTTTAGGATTAACCTATTATGATCCTCCTGTTAGCTATGTTATGGAGGTAAATTTTGGAGCATTAACTCAAAGAAATAAAAACTTTCAATCAAAAATACCAGTTGAATCAAAAACCCAACCTTCAAGCACTAAAATTTCTAACAAGAAGCTAAATAAAAAAATTTTAAGCTCTGATGTCCTTACGGAAGAAAAATCTACTTTTAAAGCACTTAAAAATAATGATATTAAAAAAGAAAATAAGCTTCCAATTGAAAATAAAGAGAATAAAAGGGAATCTAAACCAGTTAATAAAAAACCTAAAATTTCAGAAACAACTAAAAATATAGTTTCTAATTTTTTAAAAAACAGTAAAGAAATTAATCATAAAGAAAGTGAAGAAAATGTTGGTATTAAACCAGATCAAGGAAAAATAAAAGGTGATCCTTACTCAAGAAGTTATTATGACAGTAATGGTAATAATGAAATAGAAAATAATTATGGTTTAAACGGTAGAACTTTAGAATCTAATGGGAAAGTTGTTCAAGATTGTAACCAAGAGGGTACAGTTGTCGTCAGAATTACTGTAAATAAAAAAGGAAATGTTATTTACGCAGAGCCTGGAGTAAAGGGTAGCACTAATACCCATCCTTGCTTGATGTCACCAGCAAAAAAAACAGCTTTATTACACAAATGGCTTCATGATGACAAAGCACCTGAACAACAGACAGGTTTTATTTTAATTAAATTTAAATTAGGAGAATAACTATTGAGTACTTACCAAAAGACTTTAGATTGGATGTTTTCAAAGCTTCCAATGTACCAAAGAAAAGGAGCTTCAGCTTATAGATCAAGTTTGGACGGAATAAAAAAGCTTGATCTACTCCTTGGTGAGCCTCATAAAGAATTTAAGAGTATTCATATCGCAGGTACTAATGGAAAAGGTTCTACTGCTCATATGATGGCATCTGTTTTAATGACAGCAGGATATAAGACAGGACTTTACACATCACCTCATCTTTTAGATTTTAGAGAAAGAGTCAAGGTAGATGGAATTGAAATTTCAAAAAAAGAAGTAGTAGAATTTATTGATATACATAAGGAATATTTTGAGAAGGAGAGATTATCATTTTTTGAGATGAGTGTAGGTTTAGCATTTTGGTACTTTAAAAAAACACAAGTTGATTTTGCAATTATTGAGGTAGGTTTAGGAGGAAGATTAGATGCTACTAACATTATTACACCTAAGCTTTCTTTAATTACCAATATTGGTCTTGATCACACGCAATTTTTAGGAGATAATCATGCAGATATTGCTCGAGAAAAGGCAGGGATAATTAAAGACAGAGTCCCTGTCGTAATAGGAAATAAAGACAAAAGGACTCAAGATGTTTTTATCGAGGTAGCTAAAATCCACAATTCACCAATTTATTTTGCTCAAGACTCTAAATTTAATTTCAGTTCTGATCTAAAGGGGAGTTATCAGATTAAGAATATTCAAATAGTTGTTTCAGCCTTAAGTCATTTGCCCCAAATTCAATTAGAAAAAAATGTAATAAAAGAAGGTTTATCCAATGTTGTTGCTAATACAGGGCTGATGGGTAGATGGCAAACTATAAACCTATCACCAAAAGTAATTTTAGATGTTGCTCACAACAAAGAAGGATTAACTTTTATAAAAAATCAATTAAAGCATTTAGTTTATAAAAAATTGCATCTGGTGATGGGTTTTGTTAAAGGGAGAAATATAAAAGAATTGTTAGCTCTTTTTCCAAAAGATGCCTATTATTATTTGGGAAGTCCCAAATTGGAAAGATCAATTTCATTGACTGAGTTAAAAAAGGAATTTAAAGATTCATCTTTACAGATTTCATTTGGTGATACTATTTTAAAAGTATATAAAATGGCATTTTCAAGAGCAAAATCTGAAGATCTGATTTTGGTTCTTGGAAGTACTTTTGTAGTTGCAGAAGTTTTGCAAAACTTAAAAAAATAAAATTTCAAACAAAATATAAATACTATTGGTATAAAATCACTGTTTTAATTATATCTTAGCTCACCAAAAAAACCTTTAAAGGGCGCTTAGCTCAGTTGGTTCAGAGCATCTCGTTTACACCGAGGGGGTCGGGGGTTCGAATCCCTCAGCGCCCACTTTTAACCCTCAATTTTTAGTTGGGGGTTTTTTTTGAAAAAGATTTTAGCGTTGAAATTTTAAATGCTAGAAGTGATACTATTAATTCTGGTATTTAAAATTTACATTATTGCAAACTAACTTAAAAGGTAATTTTATTTTTTTCATATTATGTTTATCAAAATATAAAAACTTATAATTTACTTCACTATTTAGTTTACTTATCCTAAAAACAATTAGGTATTTTTATAAGACTTGTAATTTGCCAATCTCTCTTTGATTTTAAATCTTTAAATTGAAGAAAATTATATACATGTTAAAGTTCGGAACAACAGATCGTTTTTCTTTTTTAGCCACAGGATTCTTTTATTTTGCAACTCTTCTTGTTGGATACTATTTCATTAATAAAGGAGATAAATCAAAACAAATAAATCACAAAAACCAGAAAATGCTAGTCCATCTAGTATTGATTAAGTTTAAGCATGAAACTAGTAATGTTGATTTCCAAAAAATTACTGATGCAGCATATAGCCTTCAGAGAATTCCGAGAGTTGAAAATTTAAACTATGGGAGCAACGTTTCTCCAGAAGGTTTTAATGATGGCTATTCTCATAGTTTAACCATGAAATTTGCTACTTCTGAAGATAGAGACAGTATTTATTTGCCACATCCTATTCACCAAAATTTTGTGAAACTATTACTCCCAAACACCGAGTCTGTATTGGTATATGACTTTTGGGAATAGATCATCCTCCAATAAGTTTTTGAATTTTATTTTGCTCTTCCTTTGCTAAATCTGAATCAACTAGAATACGACCACTGTGCTCATCGGTAATTATTTTGTTTCTAGAAGCAATTTCAAGTTGCACTTGGGGAGGAATTGAAAAGTAAGATCCACCTGATGCTCCTCGTTCAACAGAAACTATTGCAAGACCATTTTTAACACTTGCGCGAATGCGTTTATATGATGTAATTAAGTATTCCTCAATCTCTTTTTCAAATTCTGCAGATTTTTTTTGAAGTAAGTCTTCCTCTTTGTGAGTTTCTTTAAGAATCGCTTCGAGTTCACTTTTCTTTGACTTTAAGTGAGCATTACGCTCATCAAGTTTTTCAGTAACAGAAGTTAAGCTTTCATTTTTTTGTTCTATTCCAATTTTTAACTCTTTAATTTTTTTCTCTGCTAATTGAGATTCTAAATCTTGATATTCTTGTTCCTTAACAATAGAGTTATATTCTCTATTGTTTCGAACATTTTTTAATTTTTCCTCGTACTTTTTAAGTAGCTCTTTGGAGTTTTCAATAATAAGCTTTTGTTCAGAAATTCTTTTCTCACTTTCTTCAATATCTGTTTTGATTTTATCTGAACTGGATTTTAATATTGCGATTTCATTGTCTAAGTCTTCCACTTCAAGTGGGAGTTCCCCCCTTAAATTTACAATTTCATCAATTCTTGAATCAATTAATTGGAGATCATAGAGAGCTCTTAATTTATTTTCTACAGTTTTTTCAGTTTTTTTTGCCATAGTTAAAAATAATTAACAGGATTTGTATTAGTTCGTGATAAAACGAATGCAAAACTAGGCAATTTTTTGGTAAGATAATCAAATATCAAATTTTTGATATATTGCTCACTTTCATAATGCCCTACATCGACCAGTAGAAGGTTGTTTTCTCCTTGATAAAACTGATGGTATTTTAAATCTGCTGTAATAAAGGCATCGGCTCCTTGATTGATGGCGTCGTTAATGGCAAAGCTTCCTGAGCCACCTAATACAGCTACTTTTTTAATTTTTTTATTAGGAGGAGGACTGTAACGAATGGCCTCTGAATTTAATTGTATTTTTACAAATTTTAGAAAATTTGAAAAATCCATCTCTCTTTCTAAGTAACCAATACGACCCATTCCTACTTCAGAAAAAGAATTCATCAATGAATAAATTTCATAGGCTACGGTTTCATATGGGTGGGTCTCACGAATAGCTTTTTGCACGTCCTGAAATAGATGAGATTCAAATACAACATTTATTTGAACTTCTTTTAAAGAGATTTTTTCGGATGGTTTACCATGGTGTGGATTACTTTTTTCCATTCCCAAAAAACGACCAGTCCCTTCCAAAACAAAACTACACTCTGTATAATTGGCTAAATTACCAGCACCAGCCTTATGAAGTGCGTCTAAAATTTTTTCAGTATGAATTTCAGGGGTATAAACAACAAGCTTTTTAAGGTTATCTTTTTTAGCTATTAGAACTTGAGAGTTTCTGATTTTCAGACGCTCACATAATACCTTATTAACACCTTCTGGGTGGTTATCTAAACGAGTATGGAGTGAAATAACTGAAATCTTATTTTCTATTGCCTTTATGGCGACTCTTTCTACATAATTAGAACCTGTTATTTTTTTAAGACCTGAAAAAATGATTGGATGAAAGCATAAAATTACGTTACAGTTCTTTTCAATTGCTTCTTCGACTACATCTTCTGTGCAATCTAAGGTAATAATTACACCAGAACACTTAGTGTCCTTACCACCGATTAAAAGGCCAACATTATCAAAGTCTTCAGCGTATGCAGTTGGTGCCCACTTTTCCAAGATGTTTAGAAGTTCTTTTACGATCATAAGGCATATAAAAAAACAAATATAATATATATCTTCATGGGCATGAAAATGTTAACCCAATTGTTGCTTCCCTTAGCTCAGATTTATGGGGGAATTACAGCTTTAAGAAATCTTTTTTTTGATTGGGGAATATTAAAATCTAGCTTAATAAAAGTCCCAAGTATCGGTGTTGGAAATCTTAGTGTTGGCGGCACAGGAAAATCTGTTTTAATTGACTATCTGATTTATTTTTTTAAAGAAGAAAACAATGTTATGGTTATAAGTAGGGGCTACAAAAGAAAAACTAAAGGGGTTATTGTAGCATCTGAAAATTGTACAGTTGATACAATAGGAGATGAACCCTACCAATTTTTTAAAAAACACAAACAAATAAATATAGTGGTTTCGGAAAAACGTAAACTTGGATTGAAAAAAATCAATCAATTGAGCATCCAACCAGATATTCTTTTGCTGGATGATATTATGCAACACCGTTATATTCGTCCCCAAAAAATGATTTTAACTACAACTTACAAGAAGCCATATTTTAATGATTTCCTAATACCTCAAGGAAGCTTAAGAGAGAATAAATCTGGAATAAAAAGAGCACAAATTATTGTGGTAACTAAATGCCCTCTGGATCTAAGTGTTTTTGAACAAGAAAAAATTAAAAATAAAATAAAGCCTCTACCTTATCAATATGTTTTTTTTTCAAAAATTGAATATTCAAAAAAAATCATAAATAATAAAAATGAAAAGTTTCTCAAATCACTAAAGACTAAATTTTTATTAATTACAGGAGTTGCAAATCCAAAACCATTAATTGAGTTTTTAGAAGAAGAAAAATTCAAATTTGAACATTTAAAATTTTCAAATCATCATCAATATTGTCTTGTGGAAATTGAAAAAATCAAGGTTAAAAATAAATTAATTCTTACAACTGAAAAGGACTTTTGGAAATTAGAACCTTATTTTAATTCAAATATCCTTTATTATTTACCAATAAAAATGAGTTTTTTTAATAATTCTGAAACCCAAAGGTTTCATAAATTAATCAATTCTACTTTAGCTAAGAATTAGGCTATATGCTTATGAGCTTTATAAGAAGATCGAACAAGTGGGCCGCTTTCAACATGAATAAATCCAAGTTCTAAAGCATAAATTTCATATTTTTTAAACTGCTCTGGAGTAATAAAAGATTGAACAGGTAAGTGTTTTTTACTAGGCTGTAAATATTGACCGATGGTCACCACATCAACCTTATGTTGCCTAAGATCTCTCAAGGTTTCAAGCACTTCATTTTCTTCTTCACCAAGGCCCAGCATAATTCCAGATTTGGTTCTTTTGATTCCTTGATTTTTTAAGTAAAGTAATACTTCTAAACTGGTCTTATATTTGGCTTGTACACGAACCTTTCTAGTCAATCTTTTGACGGTTTCGACATTATGCGAAACAACTTCAGGAGCAACTTCGATAATACGATCAATATTACGATGATTACCCTGAAAATCAGGTATTAAGGTTTCTAGGGTTGTAGAAGGGTTTATTCGTCGAATAGCATTTACGGTTTCAGCCCATATAATAGATCCCATATCCTTTAAATCGTCTCGATCCACAGAGGTTATAACTGCATGTTTGATTTTCATGATCTTGATAGAATTTGCTACTTTTTCTGGTTCAGCCCAATCCACTGCCGAGGGTCGTCCAGTCTGCACCCCACAAAAGGCACATGATCGTGTACATATGTTTCCTAAAATCATAAAAGTGGCAGTCCCTTCTGCCCAACATTCTCCCATATTGGGACAACTTCCAGAAGTACAAATAGTATTGAGTTTGTAATTTTCAACCAGACCCCTGAGTTCAGTATATTTTTTCCCTGTAGGTAATTTTACACGAATCCAATCAGGTTTTTTTTTATGATTTACTTTTTCTTCTTGAAGAACCTCCATCATCAATCATTTTTACAAAGATAAGTCATTGACTAAAGATTAAAAAGATAAAAGAGTGTAAAACTTGTTAAAAAGATTAAACTAGTAACACTTAAAAGTCGAAGACCACTCTTTGGCTTATATTTTAAAGGCATTTGATCGCTTATGACCAAGCGGAAATTTAAAAATGCATATAATGGTGCGGTTATAAACGAAAGAACTGTTGCAATTTGAACTAGTTGGCCCATTTCCGAAAGAAGGAAAACAAAAATACATCCAGTCCCCAGCCCTAAAATAATTAACCAAGGCAGATAATATGATTTTTCTTTTTTAAGTAAAAGTTGTATTGTTTTTGACATTGCTCGGGGTGATGCATCAAGGGTAGTAATTGTAGTGCTTAGCATTGTAGAAAAAGCCGCTACAGCAATTAAACCGTAAGCCGCGTCACCTAAGCTAGATGTATAAAGTTGAATTAGCTGACCAGCAAAAGCACCACCCTGATTAGAAAATTCCATACCGGTTCCAAACATAACTAGTGATCCTAAACCTACGAAACAAAGTGCAAGAAAAGTAGTTGCAACATATCCTACATTAAAGTCAAATAGGCTTTCAGAGATTGAAGATTTTCTATGTTGAGTTTTATTTTTTTCAAGAGTCCAAATGGAATGCCATATTGAAATATCAAGTGGAGCAGGCATCCATCCTAAAAATGCAATCAAAAAAAGTAAACCACTGCCTTCGGGAAAAACTTGTTTGAATGGGGGACTTTCGTTATTTAAAAAAGCAACCCCAACTGCTAGTACACTACTAATGGCCAAGCAAACCATGATAACTTTAACAAACTTATCTAGCCATTGGTATCTTCCCAAAATTAATATAATACTACAAAAAAGGGTAATGACGACACTCCAAATAATAATATCATCAGTTATACCAAATAGATTTGAAGCCAAACCAGCAGTTACAACAGTAACTGCACTTTGAATGGTAAACATTGTACCTAGGTTAACAAAAAAGTATGCCCATAGATAACCTTTGCCTAGTTTAAAATATCCATCTAGAAGTGTCTCGCCCGTGGCTTGAGCATAACGAGGGCCGTATTGAAAAAAAGGATATTTAAACAAGTTAATTAATAGAAGCGCCCAAAGTAGTCCCCAACCATAATCAGCTCCAGCTCTTGTCGATTGAACCAAATGAGATACCCCGATTGCCGCACCTGCAAAAAGGAGTCCAGGTCCAAGCTTTGATAAATTAATTCTTTTCACTTTCTAATAAATTAGCTAGCATTTTTTTGGCTCTAAATAATTTAACACGAATTGTAGTAGGAGGTTCATTTAGTATTGTCTCTATTTCTTTTAAAGTTAAATCTTCAAAATATCTCATACGAAGAAGATTTCGGAACTCTTTTTTCATAGATTTAATATGATGTAATATATTATCAAGATTTTGATTCGAAATCATAAGTTCCTCTGGTGATGGAGCAGTTCTTGAAAATTCGATAGTTTTTTCTTCTTCTACCTCTTGAGAGTTTTTTGTACGGAGCTTTGATTTTCGATAACGGTCAGTGTGGTGATTTTTAGCGATAGTAATTAACCAAGAGCTAAAAGATAGTTTTTCATCAAAACGATCGAGTTGGTCAAAGGCTTTTGAAAAGGACTCTATCGCTAATTCTTCAGCTAAATTTGGATTTGAAGTTCTCTTGTACAAAAAAGAATATAATGGATTCCAATATGCATCAAAAATTAAATTGAAGGCATTCTGGTCTTGAGCTTTTGCCCTATGGATTAGATCAATTAAATCTTGAGATGCCATTTTAGAGGAATCAATTATTGAATGATACTGGATTTTTACACTCAGTTTCTTCTGGCATTTTACCACATAAACCGCAGGGTTTATTGTCTTTGTTCAAAAAGGGACTTTGACTTGCACACGTTCCTGCAAACTCTCCATCTTTTTTTGCCCAGATTTTGATTGCAATTCCAGCAAAAGCAATAGACAGTAGTATAAAAGTGATTATAAAAAGTTCCATAAATCAATAATTTCAAAAACAAAAATACTAATCTTTATGCTAAATAGCTCAGTTTTAATTATTACTATAAAAATAGATTATTAATCAAACCAGAAATTCCATAAAGTCCTTATGAAAAAAAAGGCGAAGGCCACTCCAACAATCAATTTTAAAAAAATACCTGTAAAAAATCCAATCAAAGCCCCATAAGCAGCTTTTAAAGCACCTCTCTTGTCATTAAAATTAACAATTAGTTCTCCAATGAAAGCCCCAGAAAATGGACCAATTAAGAGTCCAAATGGACCTAGAAATAAAACTCCTATTAATAATCCAATTGAACTACCAATTATGCTTGCCTTACCACCACCAAATTTTTTTACTCCTAATACAGGAATGATATTATCCAGAATAAATATGCCTAACGCAATACAAAAGCTTAAAATCAGAAACTGATTCTGAATTGTAATAGAAGGCGCTAAGCTTAAAAGTAGAATTCCTGTCCATCCTGTTAGTGGTCCAGGTATGAGCGGTAAGAAACTACCCGCTATCCCTAAAAGAACAAAAAATGCTGCTAGTGAAATAAGTAAAATATCCATGTGTAAAAATATCTATTTTTAATGGCTTGAGCAGAAAGTTAAGACTTGAAATAGATAAAAAAGTGTAATTTTAGTATGAAATCAATTTGTATGAAAACTGTAAAAACATTTTTTTTAATAGTTATCTCACTACTAACATTTTCTGGATGTCATCTTTTTGATTCTAATAAAGTTTCTAGTAAAGAAATTAAAGCTGCATCTGTTTGGTCTGAAAAAGATCAGGAACCAATATTTTCCGATTGTGAGGGATTTGAAAAAAGTATAGACATAAAGAATTGTTTTGAGGCCACTATTTCTAACACAATAATGGATTACATAGCACAAAATCCCTGGGAGACAACAGAGAACATTAATGAAGAAATTATTTTGAATTTACATATTGATAAAGAAGGGTACTTTTCATTAGAAGAGTTAGAGCGTTCCAATAAGATTTCAAATGCAATTCCAAATTTGAAAGAAAGTTTAGAAATGGCTGTAAGTTTAATTCCGCAAGCTCAACCAGCTATTAAGACTAATGTTGGGACTTTTGTTTCTACTACCATAAAACTTCCAATAATGATTTCAGCTCAATAATTAATTTATGAATGAGCATAACATTATTTTGGGAATTGACCCTGGAACTACCATTATGGGTTTTGGCCTTATCAAAACAACAAAAAAAGAAATGGAATTAATTCAATTACATGAACTACAATTGAAAAAATATGATAATCATTTCCTTAAGCTTAAAAAAATTTTCAGTAGAACTATAGAATTAATAGATGAGTTTCATCCTGATGAAATTGCTATTGAAGCTCCTTTTTTCGGAAAAAATGTTCAATCCATGTTGAAATTAGGAAGAGCCCAGGGAGTAGCCATGGCCGCAGGGCTTTCTAGAGAAGTATCTATTACTGAATATTCGCCTAAAAAAATAAAAATGGCTATTACAGGAAATGGGAACGCTTCAAAAGAACAAGTTGCTAAAATGCTTCAAAAGCTTTTAAAAATTAAAACTTTGCCAAAGAATTTAGATGCTACTGATGGTTTAGCTGCAGCTGTCTGTCATTATTACAATAGAGGAAGAATTACCTCTGATAAGTCTTATTCTGGGTGGGGAGCTTTTGTAAGCCAAAACCCTAATAAGGTTAAGTCTTAGAAGGTTTTAAACCTAAACTTATGTCTAACCTTTATATTCATTATCCTTATTGTAAACAAGCTTGTCACTACTGTAATTTTCACTTTTCTACATCAAATAAAGGCAGAGACCAGATGATTCAAATAATGGAAAAAGAGCTAAGAATTAGAGCAAAAGAAATAAATAGCTCTTTTGACAGTATTTACTTTGGAGGGGGATCCCCATCCCTAATTTCTCCCGAATTAATAGCTAGTTTTATTAAAAAAATTAAAGATGATTTCATGACCTCCGCTGAGATAGAAATAACTATTGAGGTAAATCCTGATAATGTTAGTCAGGATTATTTACTTGGTCTTAAAGAGTCAGGTATAAACCGATTAAGTTTAGGTATTCAATCATTTTTAGATAGAGATTTAAAATTGATGAATAGAGCACATAATTCAGAACAAGCACATAACGCACTAAGTTTAGTTAAAAAATATTTTCAGAATTATTCATTGGATTTAATTTATGGGATGCCTTATTCTAGCCTTTTAGATTGGAAGAAAAATCTTAAGCTTGCATTAAATTATAAGCCCCCTCATATATCAACTTATGCACTTACAGTAGAGAAAAAGACAGTTTTACATCATCAAATTAAGCAAAAGAATGTTAAACCTATTTCCGAAAAAGCTGTGAAAGAGCAGTACGACTTTCTCTTAGATAAAATGGAGGAGAAAGGTTATATAAATTATGAATTTTCAAACTTTGGAAAACCAGGTTATTTCTCTGTAAATAATCAAAATTACTGGAATGGAAAACCTTATTTAGGCTTGGGTCCCTCCTCTCATAGTTATGATGGAAAAGCTCTGAGAAGTTGGAATGTATCAAATAATCACAGTTATATGGTAGGTGTAAATTCTGGTAAATTAAAAAGAGAATTGGAATCCCTAAATACCAAGGATAGGTATAATGAATACATCATGACCGGACTTCGTAAATCAGATGGGCTTTCGTTGGATTATATAAAAAGGATTTTTGGAAAAACATATGCAGCTTATCTTGAAGAACAGGTAACTAGACATTTAGACCAAAGAAATATATTTTGGGATGGAGATTATCTCAAAGTAGCAAAACATGCTAAATTTTTAACTGATGGAATTGCCTCTGATTTTTTTATAATATAGTACTGCTAGTCTTGATTCCAGAGCTTAGCATAATTTTTATAAAATTTTGGAATAGTTTCAATTCCCTTAAAAAAATTAAATAGACCATAATGCTCGTTTGGAGAGTGGATTGCGTCACTATCAAGGCCAAAACCCATCAATATTGATTTAACCCCTAACTCCTTTTCAAACATTGGTACAATAGGGATACTTCCTCCTCCTCTTTTGGGAATAGGTGCTACCCCAAAAGTTTCTAAATAAGCATTATGAGCTGCCTTATAGCTTTTAGTTTCTATTGGCGTTACATAGGCATAACCTCCGTGATGTGTTTTCACATCCACCTTTACCCCATCAGGAGCAATAGATTTAAAATAGTCTGAAAACTGCTTACTTATTTCGTGCCAGTCTTGATTAGGAACTAAACGCATAGAAATTTTTGCATGTGATTTACTAGGGATTACAGTTTTGGCTCCTTCACCTATATACCCTCCCCAAATTCCATTTACATCTAGGGTTGGACGAATCGAGCGTCTTTCTTCTGAGGTATATCCCTTTTCTCCAGCTACTGCATCTATTCCAATTGAACCTTTAAACTCTTCTAAATCTAAAGGTGCTTTTTCCATTTCATCCCTCTCCTTTTTTGATAGCTCGATTACATTGTCATAAAAACCTGGAATTGTAACTTTCTTATCTATATCTCGAAGCTGTGAAATCATTTCACAGAGAACATTAATAGGGTTTTGAACTGACCCACCGTAAAGACCAGAGTGTAAATCTCTATTTGGCCCTGTAACGGTGACTTCCATATAACTTAAACCGCGTAAACCTGTAGTTATAGAAGGCTGATCTTGAGCTATCATTCCAGTATCAGATATAAGGATAATATCACAAGCTAATTTTTCTTTATTTGACTTTACAAAATCTTCTAAATTATCACTTCCCACTTCCTCTTCTCCTTCGATCATAAACTTGATATTACAAGCTAATGACCCATTTTCTAGCATAACTTCAAAAGCTTTTATGTGCATAAACATTTGTCCTTTATCATCACAAGAACCCCTTGCAAAGACAGCCCCATCAGGATGAATTTGAGTAGTTTTTATAACAGGTTCAAAAGGAGGACTATCCCAAAGCTCAATTGGATCAGCTGGCTGAACGTCATAATGACCGTAAACTAAGACAGTGGGTAAAGATGAATCTAAAAGATATTCGCCATACACAATTGGATGTCCAGGTGTTGGAATTATTTCTGTCTGAGGGCAGCCTGCCTTTTGTAATGCAGATTTGACCCATTCAGCTCCAGCTTTTACATCTTTAGTATATTTTGGATCAGCGCTCACTGAAGGAATTTTTAAAAAATCCATCCACTGCTCTAAAAACCTTTTTTGATCTTCTGTAAAGTTCATATTTTCGTATTGTTTTGGACTACAAAGTTAACGTATGTATTTTTTTAGAACAGGAAATTTAATTGAAAAACTTAATTATATTTGTCCTCCCTCAGCGGGTGTGGTGAAATTGGTAGACACGCTAGATTTAGGATCTAGTGCTTCACGGCGTGGGGGTTCGAGTCCCTTCACCCGCACAAAAAACCTTAATTTTATTAGGGTTTTTTTATTTACCATCAAAAAATTATAATCAAAATTAATCAGCCTTGAACTTGTTAGGTAAAAAGCCTTGTGTATTTGTTTTTACAATAAATGTATTTCCACTTAGAGGAAATTTTCCGATATCCTTTTTAGAAAGATTTTCTTTAGCAGAGGTTATTAAAATATGATCAAGATTTTTTCCTCCAAAGCAACAAGAAGTAACATTGGGTACTGGGAGAGATATTTTATCAATAATTTCACCTTTTTTGGGGTCCCAACAAAACACACCATGCCCGCCATAATGGGCAATCCACAAGTTTCCATTCTTGTCAATTGCCATCCCATCTGGAGATCCTAATTCTTTTGGAACTTGAATTGCAATTTTATGAAATGTAATTTCATTATTTTTTGAATCATAATTATAAGCCTTTACCTGTTGAGTTGGACTGTCTATAAAATACATGATCTTATTATTTTCTGTCCAAGCGATTCCGTTTGATACTGTAAGGTTATCAATCTGTTTTTTAAACTTCATTTCTTTTCCAATACTATAAAGAGATCCAGAATTAGATTTAAAATTTTTATTTAAAGTTCCAATCCAAAGGGTTCCTTTAACATCACATTTTCCATCGTTAAACCTGTGAACGATATCATTTCCTTTAAATTTTGACAGCCATTTAAGCTCCCCTGTAATTAAATGAAAAGAAGCAATTTTTAAATCTAGTGCTAAAACTAAGTTGTCATTTTCACCCTCAATGACAAGGGATAACTTATGGTTGAATTTCCAATGTTTAGTTTTTTTTGTTGCCATGTGATATTTATATAAAATACCTCCATCTATATCAACCCAAAAAAAACTATTACTCCTATTATGCCAATATGGACTTTCTCCAAGATAACAGTTGCAGTTTAAAATTATTTTTGGCTCCATGTTTTGGGATACTATTTAAATGTAAATACGGATTTTATTATTTCCAATATTCTAAGATCTTTTTATTTATAAAGTTAACGCTCCTCTCAAGTTGATCAAATCCATCAACACCGTCCTCAATACTTATCCAACTATCAAAACCTACTCTTTTGAGTTCTTTAAAAATTAAGTCATAATTATTCATCCCCTTTCCTACTTCTCCATGGCTTAGCATCTTAGCATATCCGACTACCCCAGCCTCATTGTCTCTTAAATCATCAATAGTTCCATATTTTAAATATCTATCACTAGCATGCATTGTTTCTATCCTATTTGATATTTCATATAATAGATCAAGTGGATCTTCGCCAGCTAAAAAAGCATTACTTGGGTCAAAGTTTACACCAAAATTTGGATGATTGATACTTTCAACAAGAAGCTTAAAAACATCTTTCTTTTGTGCAAATTCAGGATACTCCCAAAAATCATCTTTGTAATGATTTTCCAAAATCAGTGTAATTCCGTTACTCTTAGCATATGGCAAACATTCATATATTGAATCTGAAGCAAATTTTATTCCCTCATCCAACGAAAGATCTGGACGCTTTTGACCGGAAAGAACTCTACAATATTTACCTCCCAGAATAGTGATCATATCAATCCATTTCTTTTGCTTGTCAACTTCATTTTTTCTAAATTTTTTGTCTGGGTGCGTAAAATCTGGTGAACAACACATCATCGGTATTTCTTTCCCAGTATCTTCAACCATTTTTCTAAACTCAGGCCATTTCTTCTTGTCCTGCATTTCAATAAAACCAGCATACCATTCTAATCCATCAATTTCGAGCTTCGAAGCCATATTTACCCATTCAGAAATTTTCATACTACCATCTTTGCAAAGTGCTTGCATGTAAGCTTTAGGAAATACAGCTAATTTTGGCATATTGATTAAAATTAAAGTTTTAAACTATTTTTATACTATTATAAAATATTAGAGGAGTCCTTAGAGATATTTCTTCCAATTACAGGATATTGTTCAATATCAACAACTTGTCCACTAACAGGGCCACTTTCATCTGAAAGCCAATAGATAGAAGATGAGGCAATTGCATCAGGCAAAATAATTTTTCCTGATGGTGCAAAAATATCAGGTAGATCTTCGTACCAATTATCTTTTAAGCCGTGCTTTTTTTTACGATCTATTTCTTTTTCAGTTAAAACCCAACCAGGATTAATTTGATTTACTCTCACCCCATTATCCCTGTGAAGACTATCTCCTAAATTTCTTGTCATTGTCATTAGTGCACCTTTTGACATACTATAGGCCAACAAATTTGGCTCCCCACTCCAAGCATTTATAGAACCAATATTCAAAACAGCTCCTTTAGATTTTGTCAAATGAGGTAAGGCAGATTTGATCAATAGAAAAGGGGCTAAAGTATTTATCTTAAATACACTCTCTAAAAGAACATCATCTGTATCTTTTATGTTTGAACTAATAACTGACGCAGCATTATTTACAATAGCGTCAATTTTATTCCAGGTTTTCATAGCCAAGGATACTAGCCTTTCAGTACATCCTTTAATAGATAGATCCTCAATGTGAATTACACTATTTTTTTTGCCGAGCTGATTTTGAAGCTCTAAAGCTAATTTTTGTTCTAAACCATGAATTACTACTTTTCCCCCTTCCTCAACTGCTTTTTTAGCAATTGCCTTTCCAATTCCCATAGTACTACCTGTGACTATTATTACTTTGTCTTTAAGTCTCAATTTAAACAGGTTTTAAAATACTTTTTATGATTTTACCAGAGTGCATTTCTTTAAATGCTTTTTCCCAATCATCAATAGGCCAAACTCCTCCAATAATTGGTTTAACATCCAATGTGCCATTAGAAAGAAGTTCAATAACCTTTTCCCATATAGGCCAATTATGACTAAAGCTTCCTTGCAGACAAATATTTTTTTGGACAATTTTATCCAATGAAAAGCCAAGGGGTTTTGGTCCCCAACCGACTTTAGTTATTTGACCGTTTGGACGAACAAGATCCATTGCCAGCAATAGTGTATCACTCACACCGGCTGCATCAACTACAAGATCAACACCTAGACCATCTTTCTGTTTTGCCCATTTTGAAGGGTCGTTTATAATCGTTTTTATATTATAATTTTCAGCTTTTGAAAGTCTATTTTTATCATTTTCAAGTCCGAGTACAGCAACTTCAGCTCCACAAATTTTAGAAACTACAGCACATAGAATCCCAATTGTTCCAGGGCCTATAACTAAAACTCTATCACCTGGTTTAATATTTGAATTTCCTACAATGGCATTGTAAGCTACACAGCAAGGCTCTGTTAAACAAGCCTCTTCAAATGAAAGATTATCAGGAATATGATGCAGACATCTGGCCGGTGTACTTACATATTTTGTCATTGCACCATTTACTCCATAACCAAAACCTTTCCTTGTTGGGTCAAGATTATATAGGCCTATCTTACTCATTGGATTTTGACGATCAATCACAGCAGCAGTCTCACTAACTACACGATCTCCAACTTTCCACTCGTTTACATTTCCTCCAAGCCGTACAATAATCCCTCCAAATTCGTGACCTAGAACAACTGGATAATTAACTTCCCAGCTATGATCTGAAGTCCATTGATGAAGATCTGACCCGCATACACCTACATTTTTTACTTGTAACAACACATCATTTGCACCAATTTTTGGCAGCTCTATTTCTCTTAATTCAACTGAGCCTTTGGACTCTGAATAATTAACAACTCCAGGAATTTTTTTTGGCAGAGACATTTATCTATTTGGAGTTAATACAGTTTGAGAATGTATTGCATCGCATATTTTTTTTAGAGATGATTCTAAATTTCCATCTGCAGTTTTAAATGAATCAGCGTCAATAACAAGGGGAGCGCCAAGAACAACTAGGGGTGCACCATACTGGGGACATTTTACCGCTTGCTCTAAGGAAAGCCCTCCTACAGCTTGAACTGGAATCTCCACCGCTTTAACAACTTCAGATAATTCATCTAAAGGACTTGGCATTTCCCCACCAGAGGCTTTTATTCCTCTTCTTTCATCATAGCCAATATGATGAATTATAAAATCGCAACCCAGGTCTTCAAGTAATTTTGCTCCATCAACCATATTTTCACTTATCATGTTATCACCCATAACTTTGATACCAAAGTCTTTTCCTGCCTCAACAACGCATTTTATTGTTTCTTTATGAGCTCTTGCCATTACAACAACATGAGTTGCTCCTGCTTTAGCCATCATCTCTGCCTCAAGATAACCACCGTCCATTGTTTTTAAATCTGCTACAATTGGAGTATTGGGAAATGATTCTCTAAGTTTTCTAACCCCGTGCAGGCCTTCGGCAAGAATTAATGGTGTTCCCGCTTCAAGCCAATCAACACCAGCACGCATTGCCATCGCTGCTGTTTCAAGAGCTTCATCAATATTTGTAAGATCAAGAGATATTTGAACTAAAGGCTTCATGTCTATAATTTTTAAAGCGTCCAGCCTTTTCTATATTCCTTGTGAACTAAATCATTGGCCATATCATTGTTGGTAAATCTCAAGTTCTTAGAATCCCAAATTAACTTTTGATCCTTTAAACGAATAGCGATCATTCCAAGAAGAGCCATTTCAGTCAGCGGCCCACCGTATTCAAAATTTGAAGAGGCAGGGTTACCGTCTTTACATGCTCTTATCCAATCTCCTTCATGAGAAGTTTCAACTCGCGGTATTGTCTTTGTGGGTTTTTTATAATCATTCATTTTTTCTTCAGGAATTATCTTTAAACCACTTGCTCCATGAGAATCATGAATTATTTTTCCTTTATCGCCAACAAGCATAGCACCACTTAAAGTAAACTTTTCTCCGGGTTTAAATTCATCTGGAATAGCCGGTAAAATTCTTCCATCTGACCAAGTTAAATTTACCTCAGGATGTTTTCCCCTTTTAGGAAACTTCATTCTGATCACAGAGGCTGAGGGGAATGTTTGAGATGAAATCTCAGGGATCCAATGAGTAGAGGTTGCTTGAATTTCTGTTGGCGCTCCTAAATCAAGTGCATAAAATGAAGGGTCCAATATATGGCAACCCATATCACCCATTGAACCAGTTCCAAAATCCATCCATGCTCTCCAAGATAATGGATGATAATCTGGATGGTAATCACGATAGGGAGCAGGCCCAAGCCAAAGGTCCCAATCTAGTCCATCAGGTATAGGTGGTTTATCTTTTGATTTTGCTTTAACTGCAAATGTATCCCAAGCATTTCCTCCAACAGGCCTGTCTGTCCAAGCATGTATTTCTCTTACTGGGCCTATCGCGTCATCATTAATCCATTCTTTTAAACTTCTAATTTCATCAGAGGACCTTCCCTGGTTGCCCATCTGGGTTTGAACCTTATATTTTCTTGCTGCCTCTGTTATTTTTCTTGCTTCAAAAACAGTATGAGTGAGTGGTTTTTGACAAAAAACATGCTTACCTAATTTAATGGCCATCATTGTAATTATAGCATGATTATGATCTGGGGTTGCAACGATCACGGCATCAATGTCTTTTTGATTTTCTAGCATTTCACGAAAATCCTTGTAGACTTTTGCTTTTGGATAAAGTTTAAATGTTTCTGCAGATTGCTTATGGTCAACATCACATAAAGCAACAATATTTTCGCCTTTACATTGATAAATATTATTAGAACCCATGCCATATTTTCTTACCCCAACCCCAGCTATATTCAATTTATCACTCGGAGCCTTATATCCTTTTCCACCAAGGACATGTCTTGGTAAAATCATAATACCTGGAATAATCGAAGCCTTTTTTATAAAATTTCTACGGCTTGTATTTTTTTTCTTCATCATTATTATTAATTACTGACAAATTTTACTGAACTGGATAAAATTTTATTAGCCATCAGATTAAAAATTCATTCGTTTACGCTTAAAACTACAAAAAATGAATTCAAAACAAAATAAAAGATAATCTTATTCAGGTTTAAACTTATAACTACCTTTTTGGTTTTTTCTATGCAGTGTTTTTGCAGTAAAGAAATAGGTTATTATTTTAATCAGATTTTTTAATTTTAAATAAAAACAAATAATGAATATTGATCATCTATTTTATTCTGAATTTCCTAAAGGAGTAAAACATATATATATTGATGGTAAAAAAATATCCAAGCAAGAATTTTTAGAATTAAAAAAAATATATTTTAAGAAAAAAAAATCTAAAGTTGAATCTTAAAGAATTCATTCAGATCCTTGTGATTTTAATACTTTCTTTCTTCATATTCTTATATTTAAAGAAATAGTTTTATGTTAATTAGAGTTATAGCACTGTTTTTTTTATTTACTTTTTTTGCTTTCGCTCAAAATAGTGCTCAGCTAAAAGACTCAATTGTTAAGTATAAGAATCTTAACCCAAGTCTAGCTGTGGAATTTGGAATAGAGTATAATCAACTTACAGTAAATCAATCACCTAATTCAGAAATGCAAAATGTATATGCAATATTAGGCGAAATTCTCCTTGAGATGGGACTGTTTGCCAATTCATTAAATTATTTAAATAGCTCAATTGATATATATAGAAACCTTGAAAAAAGTGAAAGAAACTTTCCTAACATAGATCAGCCTCCATGGGTGATTTTAAATGTTGGAAACATTTACTTTAATAATGGAGACTATGAAAATGCAACTGAAAAATACAAACAGGCCATAGATCTTTTTAACAATATTTCAAATAAAGAAGCACAATTTAATGGACTCAATACATCAAATTCTAACTTAGCTTTAATTCAAGAAAGAAAAGGAGATTATGATGCCGCTGAAAAAATTTATCTAGATGTTTATAAGAGAAGACTAGAAAAAGGTAAAATAGAAGATGTATTATATTCTATTCAAGAACTTTTACACATTAAGCTTCAAAAAGGGGATAGTGCATCAGCTGAAAATAAACTTCAAGAGGGGATTCAGATTTACAATAAGGCCAAAGAAAATAATCAAAATCCTATTTTAGACAGAAATATGGGCTATGCATATTTTATTTTAGGAGCTCACTCACAAGCCAAAAAACAGTATCAAAAGGCTATACTTTATTTAAATAAGGCAAAAGAAATGTTTATAGATAATTACCCTGTAGAAGTTTACCCTTTAGGATCTCGTTTTGCAGAGTGTTATTTAGCCTTAAAAGAATTTGACAAAGCAGAAAGTACTGCTAAAGAAAACTTAAAAATTAAAAACCTTAATGATTCGGAAAAAATTTATAATTATAAGGTCTTAGAGAAAATATATCAGAATAAGGGTCTTAATTCTGAGCTTTTAAGAATCAAAGACTCTTTAATCTTAATTTCTTCTGGGTCATCAGCACCTAAAATTTTTAAAACCCTAAATAATCTTGAGACCCAAATTCAACTAGCTAATTCAGCTAAAGAATTAAATGAAAGTAAAATTCGTTATAACACTTATTTGTACATCCTAATAATTGGAGCAGTAATTTTATTTTTCTCACTTATGACAATAAGGATTAATTATAATTATCAAAAAGAAAAAGGAAGTCGCCTTGAAGTTGAAAAGAAACTGATCTCAAATGAGCTTGATCAAAAAAACAGGGAACTTGTAAGCAAATCAAATTTTATATTACAAAGAAATGAATACCTAAAAAAAATTAAAACAAAATTAGAGTCTTCCAAACAGTCATCAGTAGATGATCTACAATCGGCTTCTTATGAATTAAACTCTGTTATTAATTCAGAGAAATCATATAAAGATTTTGATAAAATGTTTGTAAATGTTTATCCAGATTTTTATGCTAAACTTAATAATATTACTAAGCTCACTAGCACTGATTTAAGGTTAGCATCCTATATAAAAATGAATCATACAAATAGTGAGATTGCTATTATCTCTGGGGTATCTAGTCGAACTATCGAAAGCCAACGCTACAGACTTTCCAAAAAACTGAATTTAGAAAAAGATCAATCACTGAATTCATTTTTACTGTCTATTTAGATATTATAAATACTTAAATTATATTGACTTTTTACCTTTTTATACTTTTCCCATATATCTACTGCATTTATACTGCAACTATTTTATATTATAAAAGAGAGCCTGATATTTGAACTTTCCTTAAAAGGTGAAAAAGACAAAAAATTTTGAATTAGCATTTGCTAAGATATATCCTAATTTCACACGTAAATTATTGGCTAATTGTGATGACTTGACTTCGATTGAAATCAAGTTATGCATGCTTTTAAAAATGAATTATAGCTCAGATTTTATTAGATCTGAACTAAAAATTTCTCCTAGCACATTTTTAAATTCTCGTTCGAGTATCAGGAAAAAGCTTGGTCTTAAAAGAAATCAAAAATTAATAAATACAATAATTAAAATTTGATGAGATTTAAGGTGCAAACAAATGTTACAAAGTTGAAAATTAGATTATCATTTTTAATCTCAATTTTTTATTTCGCGTTTTCTTTTTCTCAAGATACGGTAAGCCCTACTGTTGTTATTACACAAAGTACAATCGATACAGATGTTTTGGAGGATCAAACTGTAAGGATAACAGGAACCTTCAGTGAGAACATGTCTTCGAGCCCACAAATTACAATTGGAAATTTAATTACTAATGCCAATATGACTGGGAGTGGAAGCAGTTGGTATTATGATTGGGACGTATCCACTGGAAACCCTAGCACGGGATCTGTTTCAGTTACAATTACAGGTACTGATTCAGCTGGAAATTCTTTAATGTCTACAACCCCCTTCACTAAAGCTTTAGACCTCGACGGAACTAATTCACCAGATGCAGTCCAAAGTGGAGCTTCAGATGATTCATCACCCCTAAGAAGAGATTCTGGAGGTGGAGTACAACCCTGGATGGTAAATGTAATTTTTAAAAGAACAAACTCAAATAATCAAACAATTTGGGCTCAAAGAGAAGATTCTGGTAGTAATGATTATAAAATAAAGCTTAAAGTAAATACCTCAACTTTAATGTTTAAGTATGGTAAGACAAGTAATTGGATAACATGGTCACAAACCAGCAAGATACAACAAGATACATGGTATTCCATCTCGGTTAAGTACAATGGGGAAGATATAACTCAATCATCCTCATTTGCAATATATGAAACAGACCTTTCAACTGGATTAGCTACAGAAATTTCTGGTGATGGCTCATGGACCATTTCTGGTGATGGTCCGGATGATTCAAGAGAGGTAAATGGAGATTTTTATGTGGGACGTGATTTAACTGCAGAAAGGTTTAACGGAAATATATCTTCAGTGGTTGTTACTACCTTAAAACAAGGTGAGTCACCTTCACTAGTAGAAATGGCAATGTTTGGTCAAGATCCTTTGGCGTGGGTTGCCACATATAAAGAGGGGAAAACGTTCAGAGCACCAACAGGCACAAGTCCAGAATCAGTAAATTTTCAAAGGCTTAATAATAATTATAGTAGCTCCGAAAAGTCCAAAAGAAGTGATTTTGCAACTATTGTTTGGTTGATGGGAGATGGTACTGCTGGTGATGGTAATAATGGGCTTGGAACTGGTTCAGATTATCATGTTGAAAACGAGGTTACACATTCCTCTGCAAGTGGATCATCTCAAACAAGATTAGTTTTTTCAAATTCTTCAAATTATGATAAAATAGCAGATGCTAACATATCTGTACCGGCAAGAAAAATATTTAACATAACCAATGTAAGTCCAAAAGCATCACTATCACTTTCAGATTCAGATAATAATATAGGTGTTAGCAATGTGGTTACCATAACAGCTCTTTTTAACAAGGCCATGACAGCTACCCCGACCTTATCAATTTCGGGAGGGCTGCTTTCAAATGTCGCCTTTACCTCCTATACTACAGAAAACTCCCAAATAGGCGGTGATATTGATGGAGAAGCACAAGGTGATGGACTCGGTCGCTCTTTATCAGCAAGTAGAAATGGAAGAAGAATTGCTTCCGGAGCATACTATAATTCAGATGGAGGAAATTTGGCAGGACATGTACGTGTTTATGATAATAATGGATCCTCTTGGCAGCAGGTAGGCTCTGATATTGATGGAAATGCTAGCGAGGCGATGGGTTATTCCGTATCATTAAGTGCTGATGGAAAAAGGCTGGCTGCTGGAGGTTATTTCGCTGGATCAATAACTGGGGTCGTCCGTATTTATGACTTTAATGGAACTAATTGGGTGCAGACAGGATTTGATATTAATGGAGAAGCTACCGGCGATAGAAGTGGTTGGGATATATCATTAAGTGATGATGGAACAAGAGTGGCAGTTGGAGCTCCCTATAATGATGCTGGAAATAGCTCTTCTGATAATAGAGGTCACGTAAGAGTATATGAATTAAAATCAGGAAGCTGGGTACAATTAGGAAGTGATATCGATGGACAAGCGGCTGGGGATGAATTTGGAAGGTCTGTTTCATTATCCTCAGATGGATCAAGACTGGCTGTTGGTGGTCCTTATCATGATGGTGGAAATGCTTCTAACGATAATCGAGGTTTTGTAAGAGTTTTTGATTGGGATGCATCTGCATCTGCTTGGGTACAAGTTGGTGTCGATTTTGATGGTACTGCTGGAGATCAATTTGGAGATGATGTGGACTTGAGTAGCGATGGAACCATATTAGCAATTGGTGCAAGTGATGAGGATTCTGCTGGTACAAATAACAATGAGGGCGGAGTATTAATTTATGAATATACACCCACAGGGGTAACATCATGGACCCAGCTTGGTTCAACTATTTACGGATCTTACGCAGGCGCTGGAAGTGCTGGTGAAGGACAAATATCAATAAGTGATAATGGATCAAGAATAGCAATTGGTAATACGGTATATTCATGTGATGGCTCTCAGAATAATGTTTGTGGCCAAACACGTCTTTTTGATTATAATGGCTCAGATTGGGTTCAGACTGGATCGGATATCTATGGAGAGGCATCAGGGGATAATTCAGGTCGTGTAGCTTTAAGTGGGGACGGAACTTTATTAGCTATTGGTGCTCCCGGTAATGATGATAACGGACTAAATAGTGGCCATGTGCGAGTTAATAGTTTAGGGGGATACAAATACCTTTGGGATGTTGATGCGGGCGGTACACCCTCTAGGGGTACTTATTATCTTACAGTTGCTGGAACACAGACAACTGGAAATGCCTATGTCGCTGGAACACAAAGCATCACTTTTACAATTGATCCAACAGCACCCACAGTAACACTAAAAAACTCTGACTCTGATAATTTATTAGTAGCATCAGATACAGTAACTATTACAGCTTTTTTTAGTGAGCCGATGACAGCAACTCCAACTATTTCTATCACAGGTTTGGTCACTAATGTTGTAATGTCTTCAGGAAGTACCTCCTTTACAGCTACTGATATAGCAACAAGTGCATTAGTTGCACGCTCTGTATTTGCAGCAGACATGGACGGAGACGGGGATATGGATATTGTATCGGCTTCTGAGGGGTCTGCTTCTGATAATGGTACCATTGCTTGGTATGAGAATAATGGAGCTGCAGAACCAACCTGGGCCGCTGCCAATATAGCAACAAGTTTAAGTCGTCCAATCTCTGTATTTGCAGCAGAGATGGACGGAGATGGGGATATGGATATTGTATCGGCTTCTAAAGGTGATAGTACCATTGCTTGGTATGAGAATAATGGAGCTGCAGATCCAACCTGGACCGCTGCCAATATAGCAACAAGTGCAGATGGTGCACGCTCTGTATTTGCAGCAGATATGGACAGAGATGGGGATATGGATATCGTCTCGGCTTCTTATAATGATAACACCATTGCTTGGTATGAAAATAACGGAGATGCAAATCCAACTTGGGCCGATGCCAATATAGCAATAAGTGCAGATGGTGCAGCCTCTGTATTTGCAGCAGATATGGATGGTGATGGGGATATGGATATTGTCTCGGCTTCTTATATTGATAATACCATTGCTTGGTATGAAAATCACGGAGATGCAAATCCAACCTGGGCCGATGCGAATATAGCAACAAGTGCAGATGGTGCAGCCTCCGTATTTGCAGCAGATATGGATGGTGATGGTGATATGGATATTGTATCGGCTTCTGTTCTTGATGATACCATTGCTTGGTATGAAAATAACGGAGATGCAAATCCAACATGGGCCGATGCTGATATAGCAACAAGTGCAGATGGTGCAACCTCTGTATTTGCAGCAGACATGGATGGAGATGGTGATATGGATATTGTCTCGGCTTCTCAAATTGATTATACTATTTCTTGGTATGAAAATAACGGAGCTGCTGACCCTACATGGACCGCTACTGATATAGCAACAAGTGCAGATGGTGCATACTCCGTATTTGCAGCAGATATGGACGGTGATGGTGATATGGATATTGTCTCGGCTTCTTCTTCAGATAACACCATTGCTTGGTATGAGAATGGTGTTGGCTATAGCTATTCTTGGGATGTAGATAGTGGTGGAGCCCCTTCAGATGGCACCTACAGTGCAAGCGTTGCAGGGACTAAAAAGAATGGAAATGCTTATGTAGCTGGAACTCAAAGTATCACCTTTACTCTAGATACTACAGTACCTACTGTCACTTTAACCGATACTGATAGTGATAATTTGGTTTCTACCTCCGAGGTAGTCACCATAACTGCTGTCTTCTCTGAAGTGATGACTACTACTCCAACAATCTCCATTACAGGAATTGTCACTAATGTATTTATGACTCCTGTAGCAGGAACGAATTCCTATACTTATGCTTGGGATACTTCTTCAGGCACTCTTTCTGATGGAGCTTATTCAGCCGTAGTAAGCGGAACAGACCTTATTGGGAACGCTTATGTAGCTGGAACACAAAGCATCACCTTTACTGTAGATTCTTCTACTCCAACAGTAACTATTACAACAAGTGATAGTGATAATACAGTAAGACCTGGACGAGTCATTGTAATTACAGCCACCTTTAGTGAAGCTATGGCTTTTAGTCCTAGTCCAAAAATAACAATTGGTTCAGCTGTAAATAATGTTAATTTAGGCACCAACGGTACAGAAAACAATAGTAAAATTTGGACTTACTCATGGAGTACTGGAGGATTCTCTGATGGAAGTTATACGGTAACCGTTACAGGAACCGATTTAGCTGGAAATGCCTACGCAGGTTCTGATGAAATTACAATTAGAATAGATTCAACAGCACCGACAGTTACACTAAAAAACTCTGACTCTGATAATTTATTAGCAGCATCAGATACAGTATCAATTACTACTGCCTTTAGTGAGGCAATGACTGCTACTCCAACAATTAGTATTTCTGGTTTAGTGACCAATGTTATAATGAATAAAATTTCAGTAGGACCAAATGATTCAGTTTCGACTCAGTTAGGCCAAGACATTGATGGTGAAGCGGCAGGTGATATGAGTGGTTTAGTTTCTTTATCTTCTGACGGATCAAGGGTAGCTATTGGTGCTCACAGAAATGGCGGAAATGGAATTGACTCCGGACATGTCCGTATTTATGATTTCAATGGATCGTCTTGGGTGCAAGTTGGAGAAGACATTGATGGGGAAGGTGCAAATGACCATTTTGGTTATGTTAGTATATCTTCTGACGGATCAAGGGTAGCCATTGGTGCTGGACAAGCCGAGCAATCTGTTAGGGGTCATGTCCGTATTTACGATTTCAATGGTACGGCTTGGGTGCAAGTTGGAGGAAACATTGTTGGGGAATCGATAGGTGACAGAAGTGGTACCGGGGGTCTTTCTTTATCTTCCGACGGATCAATAGTAGCTATTGGGGCTATGAGTAATAGCGGAAATGGAACTTACTCCGGACATGTCCGTGTTTTTCAGTATCAGGTTATTTCTGGAACTGCAACATGGACTCAATTAGGAGCAGACATTGATGGGGAAGCGGCAAGGGATTACAGTGGTAGTCAACTTTCTTTATCCTCTGACGGATCAAGGGTAGCTATTGGTGCTCCGTATAATGATGCTGGAAATCACGGATCTGATAATAGAGGGCACGCAAGAGTATATGAATTACAATCTGGAAGCTGGGTACAATTAGGAAGTGATATTGATGGGGAAGCGGCAGATGACATGTTAAGTATACTTTCTTTATCTTCTGACGGATCAAGGGTAGCTGTTGGGGCAATCAAAAATGACGGAGATAGTGGAGATATTGATGATAATAGAGGGCACACAAGAGTATATGAATTACAATCTGGAAGCTGGGTACAATTAGGAAGTGATATTGATGGTGAAGCTGCAGGTGATATGAGTGGTAGTTCAGTTTCTTTATCCTCTGACGGATCAAGGGTAGCTATTGGGGCTTACACTAATGACGCAAATGGAACTTACTCCGGACATGTCCGTATTTACGATTACAATGGAACTGATTGGGTTAAATTTGGCGCAGACATTGATGGTGAAGCGGCAGGGGATTACAGTGGTAGTGAACATCGTATTTCTTTAACTCCTGACGGATCAAGGATAGCTATTGGTGCATACTATAATGACGGAGATAGTGGAGATATTGATGATAATAGAGGGCACGTAAGAGTTTACTCACTTCTTGGAGAAGTCTATCAGTACACTTGGGATGTAGATAGTGGTGGGGCTCCTTCTGATGGGTTATACTATGCAAGCGTTACAGGAACAGATAAGGCCGGAAATTCCTATGTAGCAGGAACACAAAGTATCACCTTTACTTTAGATACTACAGCACCTACAGTAATTCTTACCGATAACGATAGTGATAATATAATATCCACTACTTTATCACCAATCAATACAGTAACCATTACCGCTAGCTTCTCTAAATCAATGGCCGCTACCCCAACAATCTCAATTACTGGGGTGGTAACCAATGTAGCGATGACAATAATTAGCGGGACAAATTCCTATACCTATAACTGGAATACATCCACTCCAACACTAGCTGCTGGAGCTTATTCGGTAACAGTAAGTGGAACAGATGTCCTTGGTAATGCTTATGCAGGATCAGATAGCATCACCTTTACCATAAGTCCTACTTTCTATCTAGATACTAATGGGGTTACAATAAAATGTAGAGGATGTAATGCCGGGGATACCGGTGTAGTAAGTGGAACTACTTATACTGCCGCTGACAATAGTAGTATATCAAATCTAAGAGATGCAGGCAACTTTAATTTGGTTACTACACTGGTCACAGATATGAGTGATTTATTTAAAAATGCAACTTCTAATCCAGATATCGGGCATTGGGACACTTCCAATGTTACCGATATGTCAGATATGTTTAATAATGCAGATAATTTTAATCAGGACATCGGATTGTGGGACACCTCAAGTGTTACTGATATGAATCATATGTTTTACGGAACACAAATTTTTAATAAGGATATTGGTAGTTGGAATACCTCAAAGGTTGAGGACATGAAATATATGTTCTCTTATAATGATGTATTTAATCAGGATATTGGCAATTGGGACACCTCAAGTGTTACTGATATGAATCAAATGTTTAGAGACATGGATGATTTTAATCAAAATCTTAACTCTTGGGATGTATCAAATGTTACAGATATGAGTGCTATGTTCCAATCAGCATCTGCATTTAATGGGAATATATCTAGCTGGAATACTTCTAGTGTAACTAATATGAACTCGATGTTCCTCGGCAATACTGTTTTTAATCAAGATATTGGTTCTTGGGATACTTCTAGTGTAACTAGAATGTCTTCAATGTTCTACAATGCTGATGCATTCAATCAAGATATAGGTTCTTGGGATACTTCAAGTGTACAGTACTTAAATGACATGTTTAGATTCAACGGTGGATTCAATCAAGATATTGGTTCTTGGGATACTTCTAGTGTAACTAACATGTCTTACATGTTCAACGATGCTAGTGCATTCAATCAAGATATAGGTAACTGGGATGTTTCCGGTGTTAACAGTGCTGGAATGACTAAAATGTTTAGAACAGCAAGTCAATTTAATCAGGACCTTTCAGGCTGGTGTGTATCAGGTATTTCTTCTACCCCTGATAATTTTAGTACACAGTCTGCTCTTACTAATGCTAATACTCCCGTATGGGGTACTTGCCCTGCACCAAGTGTTACCCTAACAGACAGCGATGCAGATAATTATGTCCTTAACAGTTCTGTGGTCATTATCACAGCCCAATTCTCATCTTCTATGTCGCCTACTGCTACCATAAGTATAAGCAGTGCTCTTTCAAATATTTCTATGACCGTTGTATCTAGCAGCACGTTTAGTTACATCTGGGATGTAGATGCAAATGGAAATCTTGATAGCGGAATATATACAGCAACAGTAACAGGGGTGTCAACAGCAGGTAAATCTTATGCAGGTACAGATAGTATTACCTTCTCTCTTTTGCCATCAATAACAAGTACATCATCCCTCACTATTACAGAAGGAACAAATACTGCAGGTCCCGTCAATGCAAATGGTACAGTAACCTTTAGTATCACAGGAGGTGCGGATCAAGCTAATGTCTCTATTGATTCAAACACCGGGCTTATAACACTTAATACTTCACCAGACTATGACAACCCCACAGATGCTAATGCAGATAGAACTTATGACATAGAAGTTACACTTACAGGTGGTTCTGGTCTTACTACCACTACACCTGTTCAGATCACCGTAGAGGAGAAACCCTTTGGAATTGAATTTACAGCTGTAGAGTCCTCTCCAACTGAGGGACAAGCTGGTTCCTATACTGCAGTACTTACTTCACCACCTACAGCCCCTGTTACTATACCAATATCATCTAGTAATGACGGAGTAAGTTCGATATCTCCAAGTTCACTAACCTTTACCCCAGATAATTGGAATGTTCCCCAGACAGTAACTGTAAATACCAACAACAATTCAAGTGCGGATGGAGATGTAACTGTTACAATAGCAACAGGCAAGCCAACTTCTGATGATACTAATTACAACGATTTAACGGCTGCAGATACTAGTAACTTTACAATTACTGTAGTGGATGACGAGATTGACACCGATGGAGATTCTTATTATGATTATAACGATGCCTTCCCAAATGATCCAGATGAATATATTGATACTGATGGGGATGGTATAGGAAATAATGCAGATACTGATGACGATGATGATGGTCAGTCAGATGAGTTAGAATTAACCAACGGGACTGATCCTCTTGTAGCTAACCAAGCCCCAGGAGATACAGATGGTGACGGCCTGGCTGATATAATAGATCCTGATGATGATAATGATGGTGTAAATGATACAGATGACACCTTCCCATTAGATGCTAGTGAATCATCAGATAATGATAATGACGGAATTGGTGACAACGCTGATTTAGATGATGATAATGATGGATATTCCGATGCTAATGAGATTGCTGCTGGTTCAGATCCTCTTGATCCTAGCAGTGTTCCTCAAGACACAGATAACGATAAACTTCCCGATAATGTAGAGTCACAATTAGGAACTGACCCTTCTAATCCAGATACAGATGGAGATGGAGTTATTGATGGAGAGGATGATTTTCCACTTGATCCAAATGAATCCTTAGACACCGATGGTGACGGAATTGGTAATAATGCTGATCCTGATGATGATAATGATGGACTACTAGATGAAGAGGATCCTTATCCATTTGATCCAAACAATCAACCTGATACAGATGGGGATGGTCTTAAAGATAATGTTGACCCTGATGATGATAATGATGGGTTTACTGATATCCAAGAACAAGGCGCAGGTTCAGATCCACTAGATCCAAATAGTGTTCCAGTGGATTCAGATTATGACGGGCTTACTGATGTTGAAGAGGTAAGTATTGGAACTGATCCTAATAATCCTGACACAGATGGTGACGGGGTGAGTGATAAAAATGACTCTGAGCCTTTAAATCCAAATATAGGTCTGGACTCTGATGGTGATGGTATTCCAGACACCACTGATCCTGATGATGATAATGATGGAGTTTTGGATGATAATGATGATCTCCCCCTTGATCCTACCGAAACTTCAGATTATGATGGTGACGGTATTGGAGATAATGCTGACCCTGATGATGACAATGACGGATATAATGATATAGTGGAAAATCAAGAAGGCACAAATACTAAAGATGCCCTTGATTACCCATTAGATTCAGATGGAGATGGTCTAACAAATAACCAGGAAGAAATACTGGGAACAGATCCAAATAATTCAGATACCGATGGAGACGGTATAAGTGATAAAAATGATCCATCGCCACTTGAAGGGGACTCGGATAATGATTCAAGTGATGATCCAAGTGATGACTTTGACGGAGATGGCCTACCTAACGATATCGATCCAGACGATGACAACGACGGAGTACCTGATAGGGAAGATCGTTTCCCTAAAAATCCTAATGAAAGTAGTGACTTAGACAATGATGGTATTGGAGATAACTCAGATCCTGATTTAGATGGAGATGGAGTCGAAAATAATAACGATGAGTTCCCTTATGATCCATCTGAATGGTCAGATAACGATAAAGACGGTATTGGTGATAACTCGGATCTTGATGATGATAATGACGGCTATCCTGATACAATTGAAATTGCAGAAGGGAGTAATCCATTTGATCCAGCTAGCATTCCAGAGGATGCAGATAAAGACGGCTTATCTGATGCAGAGGAGATTATAATCGGTACTGATCCCACTAATTATGACACTGACGGAGATGGAGTAAATGATAAGATTGATGCCTTCCCACTTGATCCAGAGCATAACAGTGATCAGGACAGTGATGGAATACCAGACCTTTTAGACCCTGATGATGATAATGATGGGGTTCCTGACAGAACAGATATTTTTCCTTATGACCCTACTGAAAGTTTTGATACAGATTCAGATGGTATAGGAAATAATGCTGATCCAGATGATGATAATGATGGCTATCCTGATGTAGTAGAAATTAAAGCTGGAACAGATCCTTTAGATGACAGTGACTTTCCAGAGGATTCTGATGGAGACGGACTTTCTGATATTGAAGAACAAGTATTAGGCACAGATCCAAATAATCCCGATACTGATGGCGACGGGGTAGGTGATAAGGAAGACCCTTTCCCATTAAATCCAGAATATTTAAAAGATAATGATAAGGATGGAATTCCAGATTCTATAGATCCAGACGATGATAATGATGGTGTTCCAGATAGCGAAGACGCTTTCCCAGATAACGAAAAAGAGCAATTTGATACAGACTCAGATGGTATTGGAGATAATAAAGACAAAGATGATGATAACGACGGCTATAGTGATCTAGATGAATTATTGTCAGGCTCTAATCCAAAAAATCCGAACAGTACTCCTGTAGATTCAGACAGCGACGGTCTTTCAGATTTTATTGAAAATCTGAAAGGCACTGATCCTAACAACCCCGATACTGATGGCGATGGCATAATTGACGGGCTAGATGAGTTTCCTTTAAATTCTGAATTTAGCAGTGACAACGATGATGACGGTATTCCTGATGAAGTTGATGTTTATGGCGATAATGACTCTGATGATCTTGGTGATATACCCGATATCGATGATGACAATGATGGAATATCTGATGTTGCCGAAAATGTATTTGTAACCTATTATGAAGGTCATTCTATATCAATAGGGTCAGAAAATTCTGATTGTGACCCCATACTTTCAAACACAAGTCTTTCAGATAAAGATCCTAGCACAGATCGGAATGTAGGAAAATGGAAGATTCGAAAGAAGGTTGTTGGAGGTGCAGATGCAGATAAAGTAAAAGTAGTTGGTGGTGAGCCTAAGAGACAAAAAGGGCGAAAATATCTAAATTCATACCTAAATAGAATTGAAGAATATTCTGGTGAAGGATACATATCATTTTTAAATGTCCCTGACCCCAAAAATCCAGATGATGCAAATGGAGATGGTATTTATGACATTGAAATTGCTTATATAAATACTACGCCTGGTGATCCAAATGTGCCTATTCCAGAGGTAGGTAAAGAAATAGTAACAAACCCAAATTGCGAAAAAATATTTGGATTAGATACAGAAATTACTCCTTTAAATCAGGTTGATCCAAGTCTTATTAATTCAGACACTGATGGAGATGGTATTATTAACTCTCGCGACCCGGATGATGATGGGGATCACATTTATAGTGAATTTGAAGGTTCACTTGTTGAAGAGATTGTAGAGGACATAGTTACAGACTACAGCGCACTAGATACTGATGGTGACGGTTATCCAGACTATCTAGATCCTGATGATGATGGTGATGGAATTTTTACTCTTAATGAGGGCCCTGATCCAAATGGTGATTTCAATCCAAAAGATGCAATTGACAGTGATGGAGATGGAATCCCAAATTACTTGGACCCTGATGACGATGGTGATGGATTAAATTCTGTAGACGAATTTCCAGATCAAGATGGAGACGGTAATGCTTCTGATGCATTAGATTTTGACGGTGATGGTACTCCAGATTATCTAGACATCGATGATGACGGTGACGGTATACCAACCAAATATGAAATTTTTATAAATTCAATTAGTTCAAAGATTTCAATAAAAGATTCTGACAGGGATGGGATTCCAGATTATCACGACTCAGATGATGATGGAGACGGGGTGCCTTCTATAGACGAGATTACAACTCCTGGAGATAATTACCCTCTGGATACGGATAATGACGGTATTCTAGACCATCTTGATACTGACGATGATGGGGATGGTTTACTTACAATATTGGAAGATCTAAATGGTAATGGTGATCCAAGAGATGATGATGAAGATTTTGATGGAAAAGCTAATTACCTAGAGTCAAATCTTTTAGACTCAGACAGTGATGGAGTAGTTGATCAGCTTGATAGTGTAAATGATGATCCCTATAATGATCAGGACGGGGACGGGTTCCCTAATCTGGATGAGAAAATTGCTGGAACAGATCCACTATTATCTAACAGTTTTCCTGAAGGCTTTACAAATCCTGCTTTAAGAGCTTCTATTGAGATCGTTAATTTCTTTTCTCCCAATGGGGATGGTATGAACGATACTTGGCAAGTGAGAGAAATCGAGCGCTATTTAGACAATGAGGTGTGGATTTATTCTAGAACAGGAAGAGAATTATTCAATACTAAGTTTTATAATAACGATTGGGATGGTAGTTTAGATGGAAAGCAACTTCCTGCAGGTAGTTATTACTACAGGATTGATTTAGATGGTAATAGTACAATAGATTTTGAAGGATGGCTTTATTTAACAAGATGATGAAAAAGTGTATTTTATTCTTACTGCTTGTTTTGTCTGAATTGACTTTTGGTCAACAAGAGTCCTACTACTCTCTTTATCGTTATAATATGAATGTAATCAACCCTGCCTTTGCAGGAGCCGATGAAGCTAATATGATTTCTTTCACTTCTAGAAGTCAGTGGGCCTCAGTTGAAGATGCTCCTAATACCCTTGCTTTTGCTTTTTCTTCCGCTAGAGAAAACAATGTAGGTCTGGGAATTTCTTTAGTATCAGATAAGGTGTTTATTGAACAACAAACCTTTGCCTATATAGACTTCTCATATAAGCTTCAGATCAGTGAAGAATCTGCTCTATTTTTAGGATTAAAAGGAGGGGGGAACTTCTACAGCGCCGATCCTACATCATTAATTGCCTATCGTAAAATGATGGATCCTACTCAGGTGAGTTTAAGCAGGTTTAATCCCAATATTGGAGCAGGAGCTTATTTTAGATCCCCAAGCTACTGGGTTTCATTCTCTATACCAAGACTATTTAATGTAAAAAGAGATAGTGATAATCTTGCAGTGACAGCTAAAGACCGGGTACATACCTATTTAGGTGCTGGGGTAGACTTGCCTGTCTCAAACGGTATTTTTGTAAAACCATCGCTAATGATAAGAAAAGTGAAAGGTCTTCCTGCAACGGCTGACCTTACCGGTATGATTAGTTGGCAGAATCAGTTTGATGTAGGACTCTCTTTTAGAACTAATAGTTCAATGGCTCTTATGAGTATGATATCTCTGGGTATGTTTGATGTAGGTTATGCCTATGAAACTCCAACGGATAATGGTCTGTCTCAATTAAACTTAAGAACACATGAACTGGTTCTTAGAATAAGATTAGGTGAAGGTGACCAAAAAACGAAAGAAGGGCCTAGTGAACCAGAATAATAATTATATTGTGACATGGTAAAAATTTTGACCTCTATATTTTTAATCATTTCAATAACTGCGATTGCTCAAGAGCAAAAAACAGAAAATTTTATCTTCAGACATAGTCAATTCAAATATAATGAGAGAGGAATTCTAATTTCACCAATTAATCCTGGAATTAACAGCACAATTAAAACGTATGTCGAAGTCAACTATAATAATGTAGTAGAATCAGTAAGAAATGTAGTTTGGTTATCATATGAAACTTCAACAAATCCGATTTCTAAATCACATATTGAAAAATATAGCGTAAGGGTTCAAATTAAAAATAAGAATCAAAATCAAGAATTTAGATATTTAGAAGTAGAACATGACATGTATGAAAATACATTTTCTTCAAAATATGTTTTCAATAAACAAAAAAGAAATTTCATTTTACAAGAAAAAGAAATCGAAAGAAGATCTTTTTTATCTGACTTTGAAAAGCTTGGGATAAAAAATGCACCTGAAAAAACATCTATTGAAAATATAATCAATGATTATAAGCAATTGGTCGATGGTGAAAATAAAAATCAAGTTCCGGGTTTTTCAATAATGGATTCAGAAAATTATGAGATTTATGACCAAATTGTGGACTACGTAACCAAAAATTTTAATAATGTTTCCTTTGTCATGAATATTGCTTGGGACTCCTATAATACTTATTTAAGCAACTATGATATATATCATTACCACACATACATTGTTCGAGTAAAACTTAAAGACTCCGATATATATCAATTTATAGAAGTTTTTTATAACCCCTTTAATAACCAAGCAATTTCAGATTTTGTTTGGAATCAGGAGAATGGGTTTTTTGAAAGGGATTTTAATTAAAAATTAAATCAATTTATCAGTCAAAAACTTTACTGTAAAAGATTTTGTAAATTGTGTATATCATCAAATTTTTAATATGAAATATTTTAGTTACCTCATACTAGTCTTGTGTTTAGTTTCTTGTGAGCAAACCAAAAACAATTCAAATAATTCTAAAATAGATCCATCTTATAATCCAGAGGCTCAACTAGAAAAGTTAGGAATTCAATTACCAGAGGTATCTCCTCCAGTTGCTAATTATGTTAGAGCAGTCAAAACAGGAAATCTATTGTTTTTGTCAGGGAGTGGTCCTAAAAAACCAGATGGAGATTATATAACGGGAAAGTTAGGTGAGGACCTCACCATTGAACAAGGATACCAGGCAGCAAGAATAACTGGAATAAATCACCTTGCAACTCTTAAAGCTGAACTAGGTGATCTAAAAAGAGTTAAAAGAATAGTCAAAGTTTTAGGTATGGTCAATTCCTCACCCGAATTTACAGATCAGCCGAAAGTAATCAATGGGTTTTCAGATCTGATGGTGGAAGTATTCGGAGAAAAAGGGAAGCATGCCCGTTCTGCGGTTGGAATGGCATCACTCCCTATCGGCATAGCAGTTGAAATTGAATTAATAGTAGAAGTGGAAGAAACCTCTTTTGCTTATTAAATTTTACAGTTTAAAAATATTAATTCCAGCTTCCTAAACTAATGTAAATTAGAAGGGTAATTACACATAAGCTTATAGAAAGATGATTGGTATATTTCCAACCTTTAAGATCTAAAAGTGGTGGATGATTTTTCTCAGTAACGTCCTGTCTTGGATAAAAATAAGAGACACTATACATCACGGCCATATTTAGGACAAATTCAATTCCCCAAATATGAACAAAATGGATTTTTACAGGATAAATAAAGGTGCAAATTAAATAAAAGCTTAATCCCACACCTAAAGCAATTTTAGCAGCTATGGCAGAAATATTTTTTGTGAAAAATCCAGCAATCATAATTGATGCTATCGGGATAAAGAAAATCCCATTTAATTGCTGCAAAAGTTGGTAAAGACCATCAGGAGCGTTGGCTACCCAAGGAGCAACTATAATTGCAAAAACAGCAAGTATAGTTGAGGTTAGTTTTCCAACTCTAACTAAGCTTTTGTCCGAGCTATTTGGGTTAAAATATCCTTTGTAAAGATCTATGCTAAAAATTGTTGCAGCGCTATTTAAAACGCTATTAAAAGTGCTTAGAACTGCCCCCATAACTATAGCAGCAAAAACTCCAATAAGTCCAACAGGAAAGACTTTTTTGATTAGTTCTGGATATATCATGTCTTGATTTTCGAATAAACTATCACCATAGTAATAAAAACCAATAACTCCAGGAAGTATAATAATTAAGGGAACCAATATTTTTAATATTCCAGTAAATAATAATCCTTTTTGAGCCTCTACTAAGCTTTTTGCTCCTAGCGCTCTTTGGATTATAGTTTGATTCATACTCCAAAAGTAAAGTTGGTTTATAATTAGTCCAGTAAATAATACTTCAAATGGAAGCACAGAGTCCGAACTTCCGATCACATTAAATTTTTTAGGTGCATGCTGATATACTTTTTCCAATCCTCCAAGTATATTCCCATCACCAATGCTAAATAAAGCAATACAAGGGACAGCTAGACCACCTAAAAGTAATCCATACCCATTAAGTGTGTCAGAAACTGCTACAGCTTTTAGGCCTCCCATAATGGCATATAATGAGCCTATAAGTCCAATAACAATGACAGTAAGGGTAATTCCCTTTTGTTGTGAAATTTCTAATATTTCAGAAATATTAAAAATACTTTCTAGATTAATTGCTCCTGTATATAAAACAATAGGTAGTATGGTTACTACAAATGAAACCATTAGGAAAAATGCTACCAAAGTTCTGGTAGTTTGATCAAAACGCTGCTCTAAATATTGTGGAATTGTAGTCAGTCCCATTTTTAGGTACTTAGGAACAAAATAAATAGCCGCAGCAACTAGCGCCAGTGCAGAAGTGACTTCCCATGCTATAATAATAAAACCATTTTTATAAGAAGATCCATTCATCCCAATTAGATGTTCGGTTGATATATTAGTAAGTAGCATTGACCCTGCAATTACAATTCCAGTCAAACTCCTACCTCCTAAAAAATATCCATCTTGAGAACTTAAATTTTCTTTACGAAGACGATACCACGAATAAACTGCAACAAAAATTGTATAGGCTAAAAAGCTTATAAAAGTCATCATATTTGTTCTTTATGAGAACCATCACAATATGGCATTCTTTTAGATTTTCCACAGCCACAAAGACTAAAAGTATCACCATGGGGCAATTCGTTACCCTTTTCGTCGGTTAGCCGAACTGGACCCTCAATAACTATCTTCCCATTAGCTTTTCTAAAAATGCGAACCTTACTTTTGTCCATTAAAATTCTTATTTATTCGGATATATTGATTAACCCTTTCTTTTAAAAGAGGTAGTGTAACTGTTCCTTTTTCCAAAATAATCTCATGGAATTCACGAATATCAAATCGTTCGTCAAGTTCTTTTTCTGCCTTTTGGCGAAGTTCACGTATAGTAATTTCTCCCATCTTATAAGCCAAAGCCTGTCCTGGCCACGAAATATATCGATCTATTTCAGTATTTATTTCATGCATTGACAGAGCTGTATTTTTAGCCATAAAATTTACCGCCTCATCTCTGGACCACCCAAAAGCATGAATTCCTGTATCTACAACAAGGCGACAAGCTCGCCACATTTCATATGTAAGTTTTCCAAAGTGTTCGTATGGAGTTGTATAAATTCCCATATCTTCCGCTAGGTATTCTGTATATAAACCCCACCCTTCTCCATATGCAGATAGGTAGAGATTTCTTCTAAATTTAGGAATTGAATCGGGTAATTCATTATTTAAAGATCCTTGTAAGTGATGTCCTGGAACTGCCTCATGAGCAGTTAGGGAAGGAATTGCATAAAGAGGTCTACTTGGGAGATCATATGTGTTGACCCAATAGTAACCAGGATCTGTACTTTCTTTGGAAGTCCCAATATAGCGTCCTGCGGTATATTTTGGAGCAATTGCATCTGGTACAGGCGCTACACCGTAGGGTTTTCTTGGTAAAGTTTTGAAGTAACGGGGAAGTTGTTCGTCAAGTTTTTTAGCTATGTTTCGAGCATGTTTTAAAAGCTCTTCTGGTGTTTTGGCGTAAAACTGGGGATCGGTTCTTAAAAAATTTATAAACTGATCCATAGTTCCCTCAAATTTAACTTCTTTAACTATAGCTTCCATCTGCTTTCGTATGCGATTAACTTCACTTAGTCCTTTTTCATGAATACTTTTTGGTGTTTCTTTCATGGTGGTGTAGAAGTCAATACGACTTTGATAGTAAGCTGCTCCATTTGGTGTTTCAGAAACTCCTATATCTTCTCTGGCATTAGGATAATAAATATCTTCAAAAAATCTTTTTACTGATTTAAAAGCCGGAATAACATCGTTTATGATTACTTGCTTTGCTGCAAGTTTTAATGAATCTTTTTCAGCAATGCTCATTTGGGAGGGAAGTTTAAGAAAAGGGGAATAATAAAAATTCTCCTCAGCAGTTTTGGTTATATGTAGATCATATGTAGATTCATAATCTTTAAAAATAACCAAAGGCTGACCCATGCCAGCATCAAGTCCCTTCTTTATCAATATTGATTGTTGACTTATATACTTTGGAATTACTTTTAAAAGTTTTAGGTATTTAAGAGCACTTTTTTTATTTGTTAATGGCCGAACTCGGTAGGTAAGACTAGAATGAAAACCTGCATCAGATAAAATAGGGTTCCAATGTGTTTTAAATTGGTACTTAACTACAGTTTCATTTAGAGAAAAATAGAGTAAAGAGTGTGATATTCTATCATCATCAGTGAGTTTTTTTGGGTCTATTTCTCTTAGTTTATTTTTTAAAGAATCACAGAAATTTGCATAGGTTTTAAATCGCTCCTCGGTGAAATTTCCTAACGGGTTTTCATCGGTTTTGGAGCTTTTATAATTTTCGTAAGAAAAGATAATACTATCAAGTTTCTCTTCACCAGAAGTATTGCTACAACTAACAACACAAAAGGCTAGTCCAACAAGAAATATTTTTTTCACTTTAACTAAATTAAATTAGGTTATTTAAATAAGGCCTCGAATGAAAAATAATAAATAGAATTCAAATTATTATCTATCGATTTTGAATATTTTGAATTTGATATCATCCAGTCCTTCATCATCGAAAGGATATTCCATTTGGTCTTGAATATTATAAAGTGATATCAAAATAAATTCACTAAGTATTACAATAAAAAAGGTAAGCCAGCTTGGATTATCTAAACCAATTTTATTAATTATTGTAGGTGTATATACAACAGGAAATATATAAATAAAAATTAGACAATATGCTTTTAAACTTACTGGAGTTCGGTGGGAATGTATTGCTATTAAATTATCTGCGCTATCAATTACATCTCTTAAAAAACGATAGATTTTCTCTCGTGTTCCATTAGAAATTAATTCTTTATTTATTGTTATAAAATTAAGTGAAGCTTTTAGTTTAACATCATAATCTGATGTGTCTTCAGTTTTTGTGTTTAGATGTGCAAAAAGAGCATCGCTTAATTCTTTTAAAACTTTACTGCTTTCTAACTTAAGCTCATCAGGCATCTTAGAATTATGAAAGAAGTTTTCAACTGTTTTTATGCTTGCTCGAAAGCGGCTCAGATGCTCTAAGGCTTTTTCACGCCTTCTAAAAGCTCCCCTAATAGTAAAAACTAATGGAAAGATTATTGCTATACTCATTAGCGTTAAATCGATGTTGTAAACTACTTTGAATTTATATGCTAAAAAGGGCACTAAAAGTGATAGTCCCAAAGTTATTAATGTTCTGAAGTTGATGATTATGAGATATCTAGACATGAAAATATTTGTTATATTTGAGTAATTTAATAACTAAAACATGAACAAACAAGCTTTACTACTGATCATTTTTTTAATGTCTATTTTTGTGGGCGCTCAAACCTCACTTAAATCAGATGCTCTATATGCTGATCAAACACCTATGGATATTAAACTTAGCTACTCTAATAAGGATGTTAATAAAAATACAAATGATACTACTTTTATTAAAACATCTATGGAGTATTTACATGATGGAAAATGGTCTTCAATTGATGTAAGGCTCCGTGCAAGAGGAAATTTTAGACGTGCAGAATGTTATTTTCCTCCAATAAAAATGAAAATAAAAAAAGATCAATACAAAGAAACCATTTTTGATGGAAATAAAACTATGAAGCTAGTGTTACCTTGTAAATTAGAATCTGAAAATAACGATAATATCTTGCAAGAATTTATTGCCTATAAAATTTATGAAAAGGTGTCTCCATATCACTTCAAAACAAAAAGAGTAAATATTGATTTTACTGAAATCCGCGGGAAGAAAACTAAAAATTTTCAATTAAAAGGGTTTTTAATTGAGGACGATAAACGTGTAGCAAAACGTCACGAAGGGAAAGTATTTGAAAGATTTGTTCATCCAATGGGAATGGACCATGTTTCATCTGTACACGTTTCGTTTTTCCAATTTTTATTAGGGAATACGGACTTTTCAACCGCCTATCAGCATAATGGAAAACTCTTATATTCAGATAAAAAAATTATACCCTTACCTTATGATTTTGATATGTCAGGCTGGGTAAATCCTAGCTATGCAACAGTAAACACAACTCTGGGTATTAGTTCTGTTCAGGACAGGGTATATAGAGGCTTTAAAAGAGAACAGCAGTATTTTGACAAAGTTCGTGAGCAGTTTATTGATAAGAAATCAGATTTGATGAACATGGTTGCAAGTTTTGAGAGTCAATTTTCTAATCCGAAGGAGTTCCAAAATATGTTCGATTTTATGAATGACTTTTATGAAGTTATAGAAGATGATACTAAGTTTGAAAAAACTATTGTAGAAAAGGCTAGAACTAAATAAATTATTTTAATCCACCCTTAACAGCAGAAAGCATTTTATCAAATATTAAGGTGTTTTCATAAATTCCTCTAAATAAATCTGAATAAGGACCAAAGCTAAAAACTGGAACCATTGTTCCGGTATGACCACCAATAGAGAAACTAGCTCGGACACGAGATTTTTTAACGTTTCCACCAACTACAGATAAACCTCCAGATTCATGATCAGCAGTAACGATAACTAGTGTATTTCCATCAGCTTTGGCAAAATCTAAAGCTTTAGCAATAGCCAAATCAAATTCTTTGAACTCAGAAAGGACATAGCTTAAAGAGTTATCTTCTCCTCCCCAATCAATTTGAGAAGATTCTACCATCATAAAAAAGGGTTTATTCTGGGATAATTTTTTTATACTTTCCTCTGTTAGATCATCAAGACTTGGTTTTCTTCCAAATTCTTTTGGAGGAGGATCACTGGGGTAAGTGAAATAACCAATTTTTTCTGAAGTAATGTTTTTAAATTCTTCAAAATTTTTGACAAAAGTGTAATCAGACATTTCCTCCAATAAATTTCTTTTGTCTTTTCTTTTGTTGAAGTGATTCTTTCCACCTCCTACAAACAGATCAATATCATGCTCACTTAATTGGGATGCTATATTTTCATAATCATATCTTGAAGGGACCTTAGCATAGAAACTTGCTGGCGTTGCATGTACAATTTCAGATGTAACAATAAGGCCAACACGATAATCATTTTCTTTACATATCTCTAAAATACTTTTTGAGTTTTTATTATTTTCATCAATTCCAACAGTTCTATTTAGAGTCTTAACTCCAGTAGCCATGGCAGTTCCTGAGGCTGCCGAATCTGTTACCAGAGAATTTAATGAATGTGTTTTTGATAGACCAATATACTCGAACTGTTCTAGTATCGTTGAATTATTGTTGGCATACATCCCAGCACTAATATGAGAGAGGCCCATCCCATCTCCAATCATCAATATTATATTTGGAGATTTTTCCTGACCAATCAAGACTTGAATAATTGATAAAAATATTAATAAAAAAAACTTTTGCATCCTATTCCTATAAAGACCAAATATACAATTCCTTGTCAATCCATCATTAAAATGGGTTTAGCATTTTTAATTACATGGATTCATCAAATGCCTATATTTGAAATTCATTATGAAAACAAATACAACTCCTATTGATGCAGTGGTAGCCTGGGTAGACGGTTCAGACCCTAAGTTGTTAGAAAAACGTATTCATTTTCAAAACTCTGAGCTAAAACAGAAAGTCCCAGGGGCGGATTCCACTCGCTTTAGTTCATTAAACGAGATAAGTTATTGCATCCTTTCAATTCTAAAATTTGCTCCCTTCATACGTAATATCTTTATAGTTACGGATAATCAAGACCCGAAGCTAAATAAGGTTGTCCAAAAGTATTTTCCTAAGCGAGTATCGGATATAAGTATTGTAGATCACAGGGAAATATTCCATGGGTATGAAAATTATCTACCAACTTTTAATAGTATTTGTATTTCAAATATGTTATGGAGAATAAAGGGTCTATCTGAAAAATTTGTGTATTTCAATGATGATGTTTTTTTGATTCGCCCTGTTGACCCTTCTGTATGGTTTAGAAATGAGCGACCAGTATTGAGAGGTGGGTGGGTGTTACCTCCCTTTGAAAGATTACTTTGGGATAGTATAAAAGTATTTTTTAATCAAGAAAAGGAAAAAACAGCATCGTTTCAAATAAATCAATGGAATGCTGCTTTAATTCAAGGATTTAGATTCCGGTATTTTAGATCGGGTCACACCCCTTTAGCACTTAATAAAAAAAGAATAGAAGATTTTTTTAATAACAACCCTAAAATTTTAGAGGAAAATATTAAACATCGATTTAGAAAATATACTCAATTCAATACTGTTGCTTTAGCCAATCATCTAGAGTATAATTTTGGGAATAAAAATTTTTCTCCTTCAAATGCAGTTTATATACAGCCCAAAAATTCAAACAAAAGTTATATTAATAAAAAGTTTAGGCAATGTGAATCTGATAAAGGAATATTGTTTCTTTGCATACAAAGTCTTGATTTAGCTTCAAAATCTGACCAAGTTTTAGTAAGTAAGGGTCTAAATCGCATTTTAGGAATCCAACTTAAATTAAAATGAAAAAACTCATTGCAGCTATATCCATAGTAAGAAATGATAGTTTTTTTGCTGATAAATGGATTTCTTATTACGGTAAACATCTAGGTTTTGAAAATCTGTACCTTTTTATTGATGGTATGGATCAACCATTACCAAAGCAAGCTTCAAAAATTAATTGTTTTCAAATTCAACATCAAAATTTCAATAGAAGTGAGGGAGATCGCTATAGGGCTAAAAAAATTTCTGAATTTGCATGTAACTTGTACCCTAAATATCATTCTGTTTTAGCTATGGATATCGATGAATTTTTGATTTTAGACCCAAAAATATCATTTAGTCTAAAGACTTATCTACAGCAAGATTTTAAATCTGCTTCATGCTCAGCTTTGGGATTGGATGTAGGACAACATCCAAGGTTAGAAAAAGCTATTGACTTAAAATCTCCCTTTTTATCTCAGCGTAAATTTGCCAAAATTTCAGACCGATATACAAAGCCAATAGTAAGTTTTAAACCTATAAAATGGGGCTCTGGATTTCATCGAATTAAAGGTAAAAACTATAAGATTGATTCAAATCTATTTTTATTTCATTTTGGTTTGGTTGACTTGAAAAGTGCACAGAAGAAATCAGATATAACTGAACTTTCAAGTCAAGGGTGGAGAGGACATTTAAATCGCCGATTTGAATTATTTAAAACGATGGAAAATGAAACGGCTCAAGATGGTGATTTTTTATTTGATAAAGCGAGGGATTTTTTAAATAGAAAGAGAAAGTGGTATTCTTGGAATAAACCTGCACCCTTAAAAGGTAGAAGCTTAATAATAATTCCAAAACGTTTTCAAACACTGGTTTAAGTAAGATTCCTATTTATCTTTACAAAAATATAAGTTATGGATCCTATCCAAATGGTTGACTTAAAAAAGCAATATGATTTTATCAAAGATGAAATCAAAGATGCAATGCAAGAGGTATTGAATTCTACATCTTTTATCAACGGACCATTGGTTCATGAGTTTCAAGAGGATTTGGAAAGCTATCTAGATGTGAAACATGTCATCCCTTGCGCTAATGGAACAGATGCTTTACAAATTGCTTTAATGGGATTAAAACTTAAACCTGGAGACGAGGTTATTACTGCAGACTTTACTTTTGCTTCTACAGTTGAAGTAATCTCTTTGTTGAAACTTAAACCTGTTTTGGTAGATGTAAACCCTAAAACATTTAATATAGATCCAATAGCAATTGAAAGAGCTATAAACTCTAAAACTAAAGCCATTATTCCAGTCCATTTATTTGGTCAATCAGCAGATATGGAACAAATTTTAGCATTAGCAAAAAAAAATAACTTGTATGTAGTTGAAGATAATGCTCAAGCTATTGGCGCTGACTATATTTTTTCAGACGGAACTAAGGCAAAAACAGGAACTTTGGGAAATATTTCTGCAACATCTTTTTTCCCCTCGAAGAATTTAGGTGCTTATGGAGATGGAGGAGCTATTATTACAAATGATGATGATTTGGCCCACATTATTAGAGGGATTGTTAATCACGGAATGTATAAGCGCTATTATCATGATGAAGTTGGAGTAAATTCAAGGTTAGATAGTCTTCAGGCAGCAGTGCTTAAAGTAAAATTAAAATATTTGGATTTTTATAATGAAAGGAGAAAAGAAGCTGCAATCTTCTATACTACATTATTAAGAGATCACCCTAAAATTATAACTCCTTTTAGAAAAAGAAATTGTAACTCTCATGTTTTCCATCAATATACACTTCGGATTCTTAAAAGCAACAGAGATTTATTAGTAGATTATCTAAATGTTCATAAAATTCCCTGTGGCATTTACTATCCAGTTCCATTACACAAGCAAAAAGCATACAGAACTTCTAAAATAGATTCTTCTTCTTTTATAGTTTCAAAACAATTAGTTAATGAAGTAATTTCTCTCCCTATGCATTCAGAGTTGACCTTTAATCAAATAGAATATATATCAAAGACTATCATTCGTTTTTTCGATAAAAGTTAATAGTTTAAATTTAATTTCCAGATTCGGTCTCTATATTACGATCAATTTTTCTTATCAATCCTTGTAATACCTTTCCTGGGCCGACTTCTGTAAAATGAGTTGCTCCATCAGCAATCATTTGTTTTATTGTTTGAGTCCATCGAACAGGACCAGTAAGCTGAGCTATAAGATTCGCTTTGATCTCCTCAGGGTTAACGATGCCGGAAGCACAAATATTTTGATAAACTGGGCATAATGGTGTTGAAAATAGTTTATTTTCAA
>CACLGW010000004.1 GCA_902606525.1 uncultured Bacteroidota bacterium
GAATAAAAGTACAGTTGGAGACGTAATTGGTAAAAAAGCTCAGGCATTGCTGGATTTTAAAATGGCAGATTTAAAAGTAATATATTCTACCTTTGATGACGCTTATACAAGAGATTCAAAAAGTTTCACAAATCCAAAGTTTTTATATAATTACTTTAAAACACTATATGACCGCTATAAAAGCGGTGATTCTGAAGTTAGCATGGAAATGCTTATAAATAAATATGAAGAAGTATCAGAAAAATTCGATAATGAGATGATTGAGCTTGCTAAAAAATTAGACATTATCCTTAAAAAAGAAGATACAGGTAAACCATTAACCGGCAGAGAGCAGAGAAGTAAAAGGATTTACAACGTTAATTCAAAAGCAATAGGGACTTTTCTTTCTAATCTTGATGCTATTATAGCAAAAGAAGCAACGTGTGAAAACTTAATTCCACTTTACAAAAGAAATTTTGAAGAATTTAAATTAGATGCCATTTGGCTAAAACGAGCTGCAAGTAGAATGGACAGTAAAGAATGTTCTGATGACCCTTTTTTTGTCACCCTAGTTGAAGCTCTGCACACACTTGACCCTTCTGCAGATTCAGCGTATTATTTAGGTCTACTTAATGATAAAAGCGGTAATTCTGAAGAAGCACTTCGTTATTATGAGGAATCTATTTCTCTTGAGTCAGATCCGTATAAAAAAGCAAAAATCCTTCTAAAAATTGCAAATAAGTTTAAAATGGCAGGAAGAAAATCAAAAGCAAGAAGCTATGCAAATAAAGCTCTTGGCTTTCAGCCTTCAATGGGGCGAGCTTATCTACTTATAGCAAACATGTATGCAGATAGTGCAAATGATTGCGGAGACACTCAATTCAATAAAAGAGCTGTTTACTGGTTGGCTGCAGATTTGGCGGAGAAAGCTGGCCGAGTTGATAATTCTTTATCTAAGATTGTTAAAAGAACAGTACAAAGTTATACTGGAAGAGCACCCAGTAAAACTGATATTTTTACTGAAGGAAATGAAGGAAGTGTTATCAAATTTAGTTGTTGGATAAATAGGAGTGTTACAGTTCCAAAGCTATAAATGAAAATCGTATTATTAAAAATAATAAAAGGGGTTGTAGCATCTGTTCTAACCCTTTTTATTTATTGTGAAGACAATACTAATACACTCAACGAAATTAACTCAGATCGACAAGACCCTATTGGAATAGCAAAGAATATAAGAATGATATATTCAGACTCTATGAAGATTCAAGCCATCTTAACTGCCCCCAAACATATTGATTATACTAATTTGGATTTCAAATATGCTGAATTTCCTGAGGGACTTAAGGTAATTTTTTTTGATGATTCTGGTAATCAAAATGAAGTGATAGCAAATTATGGCCTCCTTTATAGTAATACAAGACTAATAGATTTAAAAGGAAACGTTCAATTAAAATCACATGAAGGTTCAATTTTAACTACAAATCAACTTTTTTGGGATGCAGAAAGTGAATGGTTATTTACAGAACAAGCTTTTACATTTAAAGACAAGGACTACAATTTTGATGCTCAACGATTGGATACCAATAAAGATTTCACTAAATTCCAAACAGGTAATTTAATTGGAACTATATTCGTTTCTGAAACAAAAGACAGCCTATCAAAATAATAAGTTTGTTTTATTAAAATATGAAAACTTATAAAATTTCAGAGGTATTGTATTATGTGATAGCAGTAATCTCAGCTTACAAAATGATTATTCTTTGGGAAGAAGACCAAACGCGCGCATATTACTTTTTAGGCTTTTCTGTTCTATCAATTTTTATGGCACTTTTTAGACGTCACTTCCGCCGAAAAATTAATCAACGAGACAATTCATCTTAATGATATTTACAGACTTTGTAATTATTGTTTGCTTAGTACTTTCTGCTTTCTTCTCAGGGATGGAAATTGCTTTTGTGTCTTCAAATAGAATTTATTTAGAAATTGAAAAACTTCAAGCAAGTTTTACCTCTAGGGTTTTAAAAAGTATTACAAGAAAACCGTCCCGCTTTATTGCGAGCATGCTTCTTGGAAATAATATAGCTTTGGTTATTTATGGAATTTTTACTGGCGATCGAATTCTACAACTTTTTTTCCCGGAAACTATTCTAATGGGGGAAGTTAGTTTAATAATTGTGTTTTATCAAACATTGATATCTACAGCAATAATCTTAATTACTGCCGAATTTTTACCAAAAGTTTTCTTTCAACTCTATGCGAATTTAGCAATTAAAATTTTTGCAATTCCTGTTGCTTTTTTCTTTTATATTTTTTACCCTATTACTTTCTTGATAATCCAATTTACAGATGTCATTCTCAAGAAATTTTTAAAAACAGATTCTGATCAGGTTCAACTTTCGTTTTCAAAAGTAGAGTTAGGGAATTATATTGAAGAACAATTGGAGTCAAGTTTTGATAAAGAAAACCTTGATTCTGAGATACAAATTTTTCAAAATGCTCTTGATTTTTCGGAAGTAAAGACAAAGGAAGCTATGGTTCCAAGAGCTGAGTTAGTTGCTGTAGATCAAGAAACACCTATAGAAGAAATAAAAGATCTTTTCATTACCACGGGTTTTTCAAAAATTCCTGTTTTTCAAGGTACAATTGATAGAATTTTGGGTTATGTGCACGTATTTGATATGATGAAAAACCCTAATACCCTAAAAAATATTCTTTTACCTTTAGCATATGTCCCAGAGACAATGCTTATTAATGATGTATTAAAACTTTTAACACGCCAGCACAAGAGTATATCTGTGGTGATAGATGAATACGGGGGGATTTCTGGAATAGTCACTGTAGAAGATATCGTAGAAGAGCTTTTCGGAGAAATTGAGGATGAATACGATAAAGTTGAACACGTTGAAAATTGTTTAGACGAGACTAGCTTTGACTTTTCCGCACGTCTTGAAGTAGATTATTTGAATCAGAAGTATGATCTATCACTTCCAGTTAGTGAATTTTATGAAACATTAGGTGGATTAGTTGCATATAATTTGGGAGATATACCTCAACAAGACGATCAAATTGAAGTTCCACCCTATACTTTAACGATAAAAAAAGTTTCAGCTACAAAAGTAGAACAGATTATCCTTACTCAATCTGGAGAGGAATAAACCCATTTTTGTGTTACCACTTCTACTTTTGGGATTACAGACTTTCTTTTTTCAAATGAATAGTTTAATTTTGGAACCGATTGTAAAATACAAATTATGGCCATTTTAGGGAAAATTAGACAACGCTCCATTTTTTTGATCCTTGTAATTGGAATGGCGCTTTTTGCTTTCGTGATCTCAGGAGTTTTCGATGGAAGCTCCTCAGATAATGAGCCCACTGATCCTATAGCAGTAATTAATGATAAAGAAGTAGAAATAGGTTTCTTTCGTCAAATGGTCGAACAAACCGAAAGAACATATAATTATTCCACACTAAAATCGGTAAATATGGTGTGGAATCAAGCTTTGAGAAACACTATTTTCAATCAGCAATTTGAAAAACTAGGGATTGATGCGGGAAAAGATCAGTTGGAACAGATTATTTCATCTGATGATAATGTGATCAACAATACGAGTTTTCAAAATGAAGCAGGTTTTTTTGACTTTGGAATATTTTCTGACTACATTTCTAAGATGAAGGTTGAAAATCCAACTGCATATGAAAACTGGAAGATTCAAGAGCAAAGTATAATTGGAGTTGCAAAACAGCGTATTTATCTTGATCTAATAAAGTCTAGTAATGTGATGACTGAAACTGAGGCCAAGATAAATTATCATTTTGAAAATGATAATGTTAATTTAGAATATGTTCAGATTCCTTTTGAGATAATTCCAGACAGCCTTGTTAATATTTCACAATCAGAAGTAAACAGATATATTAAAAATAATGAAAATGATTATAAAATAAATAATTCTAGAAGCATCCAATATGTAATTTTTGAAGAGATTCCAACTGAAGATGATCTTGCGGCAATCCAATTACGCCTAGATGGTATAAAAACTCAAAGAATTACCTATAACAATGTTTCAAAACTTACCGATACCATTATGGGTTTAAAAGAGACAGTGAATATTAGTGATTTTATTGATGAATATTCTGAAGTTTCCTTTGATTCCGTTTATAAACCACGGGGTGCTTATAACAATGATTATGCTGATATTTTATTTGGATTAGATGAGGGAGAGGTATTTGGCCCCTATCGAGATGGGAATTCGTTTAAAATTTCAAGACTTATAGGGAAAAAAAATAACGCTTCATTACGAGCAAGTCATATACTTGTTTCGTTTCAAGATGCTTCACGTGCTCCTTCCAATATATCAATTTCAAAGGAAGAGGCTAGAATTAAGGCATATAGAATTCTCCGTCTAGCTAGAAGATCATCAACAAGTTTTGAAGAATTAGTTAGAGAAAATTCCGATGGTCCTACTAAAAATCGTGGAGGAGATTTAGGATTTTTCCAAAAAGGTGATATGGCTCCAGAATTTTATGATTTTGTAAATAAAAACAGGGTAGGGAGAATAGGCTTAGTTGAAACTGAATTTGGATTTCATATTATAAAGATAACAGATAAAGATGATTTAGCATTAATTGCTGATGTAGTTTCAGAAGCACTACCCTCGAACAAAACGTCTAATGAAATTTTTAGAAAGGCAACCCAGTTTGAAATGGATGCTTCTGAAGACAAAGAATTTCTTAAAATTGCTGAGCGAAGTGGTTATAAAGTGAGACCTGTCAAAAAAATTTCCGCCTTGGAAGAAAACCTGCCAGGTTTGAATCAACAAAGGAACATAGTCAAATGGGCTTTTGAAAATGAAAGAAAAATTGGAGATATTAGCCGTTTTTCGTTGAGCCGAGGCGGTTATGCTGTAGTTGAACTTACAGGGAAGATTAAAGAGGGTTTAGCAACTATTAATGATGTGGGAGATAAGGTTCGTGAAATTTTAAGAAAAGATAAAAAAGCTACCCTAATTAAAAAATTGTATTCAGGAAAGACCACATTACAATCTCTAGCTGAAAACGAAAAATTATCAATTGTTAAAGCATCTGCAGTAAATCAAAAAAACCCTACACTTGTTGGAGCAGGAAACGAGCCCTATGTTTTGGGAGTAGCATTTGCACTTAAACCGGGGGAATTATCTGATTTAATTAAAGGAGAAAAAGGTGTATATAAATTACTTCTTAAACAAAAAAATATTGTTGAAGATCTAGATAATTACACTTCATATGCAGAACAGGTAAGACAAGACATGAGCAATAAAATGATGGAAAATGTGTATTTAGCACTTGAATCAGTTGCCAAAATCGACGATAATAGAGCCTTGTATTATTAAATAAAATTAATTAGAAAAATATCTGGAATATAAATAGAAATATTTGATAAGCAGGAATTCTAGTCCACCAAACACATATCCTTCCACGAAAGAATTGTTTTGAACCCCCTTTTCTCAAAATAGTCCAATGAATTCTTAACTTTTGTTACTAGAACGAAATCTCCACCCCAGGCCCCTAAACTTTTTATACTTCCAGGAAAATCAGTAAATAAATCTTTTTTTATAGGACTTTGATTTATTATAAATCCAATTATTTTTTCGTGATCTTCAATCGCTTTTTCAAATTCATTTAAATCATTTGTTGATGAGATTATATCAGTAAGATTATTCAATTCATCAATGTGGTAATTACTTAATTTTTTTATGTTAAATTCTTTTATAGCTCGTTGACTGTTTTTTTTGTGGTTTAAATACACGAAATAAAGTTGGTCTGCAAAAGCTGGAGAAAAATTTGTAGCCTCAATATGATGTTTTTTTTGCTTTTTAGTAAAGAAAATGGGCTTCCTAGCTAGTCCACATGCAATATCATAGCCACTTCCACCAAAGGTAAAATTTAATAAATCGTAAGGATTTACTTTTGCCCATGATGCAACATTTAAAATTAGGGATGAAGAGCTACCTAAACCCCAAAAGCGATCAAATTCTAAATATGTTTCAACGTGGCCCCCACTAGATAAAAAAGAAGAGTTTCTTTTCCTAGAAATACTTAAAATTTTTTGGAGCCGTTTAGCAATTGATATGTCTGAACTTATTACAATATCAAAAGATGGTAATTGAAAACTAACCTCAAACCACTTTTCACCTCTATGATCAAAACTAGACCAGTGAAGCTCTTTAGATTTATTATCTACTACGAAGTTCAATAGTTGCCCCTTTTTACAAGGAACCGCTAGTGCCTTTGCTCCGCCTAACACAGCATATTCAGCAGTAATTAATAATTTCCCATGACTATAAAAAGAATACATCTATAGTTTATTTTGTTCTAAAAATTTTTCTACAGATTTAACTGAAACTCTATTTTTTTTAAAATAGCTTACGGCTGCTTTTTTTTGAACTTCATTTGCATTAAACTGGTTAAGTATATTAATTAAATGCATTTTCATGTGCCCTTTTTGTATACCTTCAGTAACTAAAGAGCGTAATGCAGCAAAATTTTGTGCTAACCCAGCCACGGCAATAATCTCCATAAGTTTTTCTGCTGACGGCTTACCGAGAAGTTCCAAACACCAACTTACCATTGGATGAATTTGAGTTAACCCACCAATTGTTCCAACTGCAAGCGGTAGTGAAAGTTCCATTATAAATTTATCATCTTTGATATATGCATTGCTAAGTGAGCTATATTTACCAGATCTAGCGGCATATGCATGAACTCCTGCTTCAACAGCCCTAAAGTCATTCCCTGTTGCAATAATTAGTGCGTCTACGCCATTCATAATTCCCTTATTGTGAGTTACTGCTCGATAAACTTCACATTTAGCTATTTCGACTGCTTGAATTATACGCTTTGCAAACCTGTAACTATATTTATCATTTATTTGAGGATATAGTTCCTTAACTGGACAGCTTACTTCTGCTTGAACAACACACTGTGGGACATAATTAGAGAGAATACTCATCAAAATATCAATAGGGTTTTCTTGATCTTTGAAAAGATGATATTCTTTTGCAAATTTAACAAGAGTTTTGGCTAAATTTTCTAAGCAAGAATTGATGAAATTAGCTCCCATTGCGTCTACTGTCTTAATATCTAAATGCAATTGATAATAGTATGGTAACTTTTCACCCTTATTTACCAGATTAAGATCCAAGATTCCTCCACCTCTTTCTTGCATATTTCTAGTAATATGTGCTACAGATTTTATTAAATCTGATTTTTTACGATCGAAAAACTTCATTAAATCTCTTGGGTTCCCTTCAAAAAGAAAATGTATTTGTCCAACTTTGGTGGTGTCTAAAATTTTAGTTTTAAAACCTCCTCTAGTGCTCCAGAATTTTGCTGAGTTTGCAGCACCAGCAACTACAGAACTTTCTTCGGTTACCATCGGTAATGTGTAAAAGTTACCATTAATTAAAAAATTGGGAGCTACTCCAAGAGGTAAATAGAAATTCGAAAGAGAATTTTCTATAAATTCATCATGTCGTGTTTGCAGTTTAAAATCTGAGTTCCAATAAGACTCGAGTTGTCTTTTTGCCTTATCTACATTACTAAAATGAGTGTTAGTGATCCAATCTATTTTTTCCGATTTTGTCATTCTCGAAAAGCCAGAGATCTTTTTACTCATGTTTTTTTTATAAAGATAAAGAATTTCAACCCCTTCCAAAATTATGGTTAACGCATTTTTCCTAAATTGCCTAATCAATAAAAAAAATTAAATTATTTATGATCCCAAAAAAAATTGAATTTATATTTCGAGTAAATAAAATCATTTATTGTTATCTAAGGCACTCGTCTTTATGTGTTTGTGTAACCTTACTTTTATCTAGTTTTTTAAACTCCCAAAACCTCTCACTTGACTTAGGAGATTTAATGGATGGAAAGTATGATCCTAAAAGGCTTGAAGGAATTAGATCTCTGAAGGATGGGCAAAATTATACGGTATTGCAACAAAATGAAGCTAAAAATAGCACTTCTATTATTTTATACTCTTATTCAAAAGGCATTAAACCAAAAATATTAGTAGATTCAAATAGGTTTCCAGAAAAAATTAAATTCACAGGCTACACTTTTTCTAAAAATGAACAAAAAATTTTATTAGAAACTCTTTCCGATCAAATTTACAGAAGATCGAAGCAAGCTATATATTGGATTTATGATATTAAACGTAATACATTGAAAAAGCTTAGTGATCAAAAAGTTCAAGAACCACTTTTTTCTCCCGATGCTTCCAAGGTGGCCTATGTATATATGCGAAATATTTATATCAAGGATCTAGAACTTAATGTTGTTACTCAATTAACTTACGATGGAGACTATAAAACACTTAACGGCATTACAGATTGGGTTTATGAGGAGGAATTTGGTTTTGTTCGTGCTTTTGACTGGAGTAATGATTCAAAGCAAATAGTTTATATGCGTTTTGATGAATCTAACGTACCCATTTTTTCTATGGATGTTTATGGCAATAAAAATTATCCTTTTCCATACATGTTTAGATATCCAAAGGCAGGAGAAGAAAATTCTAAAATTGAACTTATTCTATACGATATTTCTTCTCGAACTAAAGACCATATTGAATTTGATAATTATCTTCCTTATTACATCCCAAGAATCAAATTTACAGGGGGTGATCATAGTTTGATCATTCAAACTCTAAATCGCTACCAAAACGAACTAAAAATTTGGAGGTGGGACACCCAAAAAAAAAATCTTCAGCTACTATTATCCGAGAATGATAAAGCCTACGTAAGTATAAATGATGAATTTAAATTTTTAGAGGATGATAGTTTTTTATGGACTAGTGAAAAAGATGGTTATAACCATATTTATCATTTCGATAAAAACGGAAAATTCATTAATCAGGTTACAAAGGGTAGTTGGGAGGTTACAGCATTATATGGTTATAATTCCAAAACGAAAGAGATTTATTATCAATCAGTTGAGGGCAGTTCTACTGAAAGAGGAATTTTTGCAATCAGACTTTCGGGTAAAGGAAAACGAATACTTCAGCCAACTAAGGGTTTTAATGGGGCTACATTTAGCAGTAATTGTAATTTTTACATTCATTCATACTCAGATGAATTGACTCCTCCAATTTATACACTATACGAAACAAGAAAAAACAAACCTGTTCGTCAATTATTAGAGAATAAAATTTTAGTTAAAAGACTAGATACCTTCAATTTTTCAGAAAAAAAATTTTCAAAAATTCAAATAAATGGATATGAGTTAAATATGTGGATGATAAAACCGGCTGATTTCAATCCTAATAAAAAATATCCACTTTTAATGTTTCAATATTCGGGGCCAGGCTCTCAACAAGTTGCAAATCGTTGGGGCGATTCTCGAACTTTATGGCATAAAGATCTTGCTAATCAAGGCTATATAATTGTTTGTGTAGACGGAAGGGGAACAGGTTTTAAAGGTTCAGAATTTAAAAAAATGACCTATCTCAATTTGGTGAAATATGAATCTTTAGATCAGATTGCAGTAGCCAAAAGCTTGGGGGAATTGTCATTTGTGGATAATAAAAGAATTGGTATATGGGGCTGGAGTTTTGGAGGACATATGGCAACTCATTGTCTGCTCACTGGGAATAAAGTTTTTTCTTTTGCAATTGCAGTTGCACCTGTAACAAATTGGCGCTTTTATGACACTATTTACACCGAACGTTTTATGAGAACTCCCCAAGAAAATCCAGAAGGATATGATTTAAATTCTCCCATAAATTATGCTGGTCAGCTCAATGGTAAATTTTTAATTATTCATGGTTCTGGAGATGATAATGTTCATGTACAAAATACCATGAGAATGGTAGAGTCTTTGATTCAAGCTGACAAACAATTTGAATGGATGATTTATCCAGATAAAAATCACGGACTTTATGGAGGAAACACGCGAAAACACCTATATACAAAAATGACTAGTTTTATATTTCAAAATCTTTAAAAATTAAATTTAATCTGATGGAAAACGTCAAAATTATTCCTCAAACAAAAACCATTTTTGGACATCCAGCTGGATTATATGTACTTTTTTTTACAGAAGTGTGGGAAAGATTTTCATATTATGGAATGAGAGCCTTGTTTACTCTTTTTCTTGTAGCTAAAACTAATACTGATAATCCAGGATTTGGATGGACAAATTCAGAAGCGATTGCATTATATGGATGGTATACAATGTTAGTTTATCTGGCTTCAGTTCCAGGTGGATGGATCGCTGATAATATTTTAGGTCAAAAGAAAACAGTAATGTTAGGAGGTGTATTATTATGTGTTGGCCATTCTATTTTAGCTTTTGATAATGAAATAAGCTTTTATTTAGGTTGCTTTTTTGTCATTCTAGGGGTAGGAGGTTTAAAACCAAACATTTCTAGTATGGTTGGCGGATTATATCCACAAGGAGATGAAAGAAGAGATATTGGATTTTATATTTTTTACATGGGAATAAATATCGGAGGTTTTGCTGCACCACTTCTTTGTGGCTGGGTAGGTGAGACCTTCAATTGGCATTATGGATTTGGATTAGCTGCAATCGGAATGTTTATCGGTCAAGTAACATATTTCTATGGGCAAAAATATTTAATTGGAATCGGAGATTTTATTGGTAAAACCTCACATCCTGATAATGATCTTAAAAAGAGAGAGTTGACTTCTGTTGAAAAAGACCGAGTTAAAGTACTTTTAATATCTTTTTTATTAATAATAGTTTTTTGGGGAGCATTTGAGCAAGCAGGAGGACTTATGAATTTATATGCAAAACAAAAAACTGATCGGATGCTATTGGGAATCGAGATACCTGCATCCTGGTTTCAATCTTTAAATTCTTTTTTTATTATTACATTGGCTGTACTGGTTGGAGGTTTTTGGATGCGATGGAAATTAAAAGGTAAGGAAGCTTCTTCTCTTTATAAAATTGCAATTGGGATTTTAATTATGGGCATAGGTTTTATGTTCATGCGTTTTGCTGCTTTAGATTACGAAGTAGCTGGTAAATCAGCAATGTATTGGTTAGTGTTAGCCTACTTGTTTCACACTTTAGGAGAACTTTGTGCATCACCAGTTTCTTTATCATTCATCACTAAACTTGCTCCCGTAAAGTATGCAGCATCTATAATGGGGCTATATTGGGCTGCTACTGGATTAGGGAATAAGTTGGCTGCAGGAATTGGAGGATTCGCTGAAACAGCTGGAGAAAAAGAAATCTTCACTGGAATTTTTATTTTTTGTACAATAATAGCAATTTTAGTATTAATTTTATTAAAACCTCTTAAAAGACTTACTCACGAAGCTGAGGAGCTTAAGGGGGTTTATTAGTATTATGATTTCAAAAAAAAATATTATAATTAACCCTATAATGAAACTCGGTTTTTTTATTGCCATATTATTATTTACATCTAAAAATATTTCAGCTCAAAAAATAGAATGGATGTCAATGTCTCAGGCACAAGAAGCTCAAAAGAACGAACCAAAGAAAATTTTTATGGACGTTTACACTGAATGGTGTGGCCCATGTAAGTTATTAGATAAGAATACCTTTCAAAATCCTGACGTTTCAAGCTATATATCCAAACATTACTATGCAGTTAAATTTAACGCTGAGGGTAATGAGGAAATAAGGTATTATGATCAGATTTTTAAAAACCCTAATTATGATCCCAATAGAAAAGGGCGAAATGCTACCCATCAGTTCACTCAATTTTTAGGAGTAAGGGGATATCCAACTATGGTCTTTTTTAGTGAAAATGGGGATCCAATTATGCCTTTAGTAGGGTATCAAAAGCCCAAACAAATTGAACTTTTCTTAAAATTGATAAAACAAGGAGATTATCAGGTTTTTTCAAAACCAGAAGATTTTGAAAACTATAGAAAGAACTTTATTTCTCGTTTCAGGGGATAAGTTTTGAAAAATTTTGAAGTTTAATTTACAGCATTAAATATTAAATTAGCTGTATTTCTGCTAGCTCCAATACCTCCAAGTTTTTGTTTTAATAGCTGATAATCCTGATTTATTTTATCGTGAGAATTTTTTTTTAAAAGTCTTTTTAATTGAAAGTCTAGTTTTTCAAATCTGCATTCATTTTGAATAAGTTCAACAACAGCTTCTTTTTCAAGGATTAAGTTAACCAATGAAATATATTTAAGATTTACAACTTTTTTCCCAATCCAATAACTTAAATGACTACTCCTGTAGCAAACTATTTGAGGCACATTAAAGATAGCTGTTTCAAGTGTAGCTGTGCCACTAGTTACAATTGCAGCCAAACTGTAATCTAAAAGGTCATAGGTCTGTTCATAAATAATTTTTAAGGGTGAAGATTTTATAAATTTATTATATACTTTAACGTCAATACCTGGAGCTCCTGCAATTATGAATTGATATTTCTTATTACAAGCTGAAACTTCAATAAAAAGAGGTAATATTTTTTTAATTTCCTGCAATCTACTTCCAGGGAGCAATGCAATAATAGGTTTTTTGGAATCTAACTTATTGACCTCAAAAAAATCATTATTTTTTTTATATTCTTGTAATTGATCCATTATAGGGTGACCTACAAAATGAACAGGAAATTGGTGTCTTTCCTCAAAATAACTTTTTTCAAAAGGTAGTATTACGTATAATGCATCCAAAAACCTTTTCATTTTTTTTACTCGATTCTCTTTCCAAGCCCATACTTGTGGACTTATATAATAGTGATTTTTAAAACCCTTTTTTTTTGCCCATTTAGCTATTCGAAGATTAAAACCAGGATAATCTACATATATTATTACATCAGGGCAATATTGTAAAATATCTTTTTTACAAAGTGAAATATTACTCAAAAGAATGTGGAGATGAGAAATAACTTCCCAAAACCCCATAAAAGCAAGTTCTTTATAGTGCTTAACTAATATTGCCCCCTCTTTTTCCATTAAATCACCACCCCATCCTCTAAATTCCGCATTTGGATCTAGTTTATTTAAATTATAAATCAGTTTTGAAGAATGAAGATCGCCAGAGGCCTCGCCAGATATTATATAATACTTCACAAGAGTTAAATTATTTCAAGTATTTATTTTCAAAAAAGCAATAAACATTACTAAAATTATTGATAAGGCAACTAGGCCAGCTGCAAAGGAAAATTTCTTTTTTCCAAGAGCTATAAAAAAAATAGGAAGATTTATCAAAGCAGCAATTGAGATCAAGCCACCAAGTTTATTTTGACGATAAAGACTTGATAAACTGTACTCAATAGTCGCATCAGAAAAAATAAATAGAAGAATTAATACTCCAAAACATGTCCATAGTGATCCAGCTATTATCCCCCAAAAAAAGTACTTATTTTTTACAAATCCCATGTATTAAGTTCTTGAATACTATGATGAGCGGTTAAATCAAATTTTGTTGGAACTATTGAGATGTATTTATTATTCAAAGCCCATTCATCTGTGTCTTCACCCTTGTCTTCATTTATAAAAGTTCCAGTTAGCCAATAGTATTCTCTTCCCAAAGGATTTGTTCTTTTATCAAATTCTTCTATCCAATTTGCATTTGCTTGCCTGCAAATCTTAATTCCTTTAATTTCTTCTTCCTTAAGCTTTGGAAAATTTACATTGAGCACAACACCACTTGGTATTCCCTTATTCAATGCTTTAATGGTAATCTGAAGAATGAATTTTTTCAAGGGTTCGAAATCTGCGTTCCATTTGAAATCTAAAAGGGAAAATCCTATTGCTGGAATACCCTCTATACCAGCCTCAATGGCTGCACTCATTGTACCTGAATAAATGACATTTATGGAAGAATTAGAACCATGATTAATACCAGAAACACATATATCAGGCTTACGATCTAATAGTTCATTAACAGCAAGTTTAACACAATCTACAGGAGTACCTGAGCAACTATATTCGATCTGAGGACCATTTGTAACCCTTATTTTTTCGCAGTGCAAGGTAGAATTTATAGTAATTGCGTGTCCCATCGCAGACTGAGGGGAGTCTGGGGCTACAACAACAACCTCTCCAATTTCATTCATAATTTCTATCAGTGTTCTGAGTCCGGGAGCTGTAATTCCATCGTCATTACTAACTAATATTAGTGGTTTTTTCTTCATAAATTTTATTTCATTGTAAAAGTAAGAAACTTTAAACGCATTCTTTTAAAATAAAATTAACAATAAACTTTTTAGAATATGCTTATATTTGGGCGCTATAAAGATTGAAAAATAACTATGCCCTCATGAGAAAATACACCTGGATATTATCATTTACTTTAATTGGCTTCTTAGGGTTTGGGTATACCCTACAAAACGATGAACCCAATAAAGATAAACTATTACTAGAAATCATTTCATACGTTCTAAATCGAGGACATTATGATCCAAAAAATATTAATGATACTTTCTCAGAGAATGTTTTTTCATTTTATTTAGAAAATCTTGATGGTCAACATCGATTTTTCCTCAACTCAGACATCAAAAATTTCGAGGCTTACCGTTATAAAATTGACGATGAAATAAAAAATACTAAAATTGATTTTTTCAACATTACATTCTTAAAGCTCATGGAACGAATGGAACAAGTAGAAGGCTTTTATAAACAGTTACTTGAACAGCCTTTTGATTTTTCTATTAGGGATAAAATTAATTTGGATTATGAGAAAACACCCTATCCTAGAAATATTTTAGAATTAAAATCTCTTTGGAGAAAGCGTTTTAAGCTAAGTGCGATTGAAAATTTTACATCAAAGAAAGATGAAGAATATCAAAAAAAGGAACAAGAAGAAACCTATCAAATGCTTTCTGATGAAAAAATAGAAAAAAATGCTCGAGAAGAAATCCTAGAAAACATGAATTATTTCTTTGAAAATTATAATGATCTCAAACGAAAGGATTGGTTTTCAATTTATATAAACTCAATTGTTAGTCAGTTCGATCCGCATACTTATTATTTTGCTCCTAGGGATAAAGACCGGTTTGATATGTCGATTTCGGGTAAATTCGAAGGAATTGGAGCAAGATTAAGTAAGCAAAAACAACAAATTAAGGTTGTTGAGGTTATTTCCGGGGGTCCTGTTTGGAGGGATAATCTTTTAGAAGTTGGAGATGTTATTCTTAAAGTTAGACAAGAGAATGAAGAAGAGGCTATTGATATTTCTGGGATGGTTATTGACGATGCAGTAAAGCTAATTAAAGGCCCTAAAGCTTCAAGGGTATTTTTAACTATTAAACGAGTAGAAGGAAATATTGAGGAAATTTCAATAACACGAGATATTGTGGAGCTTGAGGAAACTTATGCTAAATCAACACTAATAAAGGATGAATCAGGAGATTATGGTTTAATAGAGTTGCCTAAATTTTATATTAGTTTTGATGACTATAATGAACGTAATGCAGCAACTGATGTAAAAAAAGAGCTAGAGCAACTTAAATCTAAAAATATAAAAGGTGTTATACTTGATCTTAGAAATAATGGTGGAGGATCGTTAAAAACGGTTGTTGATATGACTGGTTATTTCATCAAAGAAGGCCCAGTGGTTCAGGTAAAAAGTACGGGAGGGCGTAAAGAGGTTTTAAAGGACGTAGATCCGACAGTGGTTTGGGATGGACCAGTTGTAGTTTTAGTAAATGAGTTTTCTGCATCTGCTTCAGAAATTATTGCGGCTGCCCTTCAAGATTATAAGCGTGCAATTGTGCTTGGAAGTAAACAAACTTTTGGAAAAGGTACAGTTCAAAATATTGTCGATCTGAATCGAATGATTTCAGGTAGCACTTACGGAGATTTAGGGGCATTGAAAGTTACAACAGATAAGTTTTATCGTGTTAATGGACAGTCTACTCAATTAGAAGGCGTTAAAAGTGATGTTGTCTTTCCAGATAGATATGCTTACGTTGAAATGGGCGAGAAGGATCAACAGAATCCATTGGCTTGGGATAGAATTACACCCACTTCTTACAAGCCTTCTTCTATTGCTAATTATAACTATGCCCTAGAACAGAGTAATAAAAGACTTAAAGAAAATCCTATTATAGAATTGATTAATGAACAAGCACTTTGGGTAAAACAACAACAAAATGATTTCAGTTATTTTTTAGATTATGAATCCTTCAAATCAGAGCGTGATACTAAAAAAGAATATGCCAAACGTTTTAAAAAATTATCTGAGTATGAATCATCATACGAATTTCAATGGCTTCCAGAAGCTGGTGCTAAAGATGTTCCAAATTCTGTAACTTCAGAAAAGCGTAAAAGAGCTCAAGAGGCTCTTAAAAAAGATATCTACATCTCTGAAGCTGTCAAAATTCTCAAAGATCTTTCTGCATCAATTCAAAGAAAACAACCAATTGCCCAAAATAAAAAACAGTAATCTCAATTGGATTTAAAACGTGCTTTAAAAAAATTAAAAAAGGACGTTTGGGCCATTGCAAGCACCACTTTTATTTTGGTAATTTGTTTAACAGCAATTTTTGCCTATTACCTTTCTCCTGATAAAACTCAGTTTGCTAATCAAATGCATCTTTCAATACATTCTCAACCCCCTGGGTTTTCTTGTAAGTTTTTAATTATTCCTGTAACTGATTTTGCAGATAAAAAAAGTTTTTTTTTAGGAGATATAAACACAACTGAGGAGATACCAATCAAGGAACTACTTTGGAAGAATAATGGTATAGCATATAAACGTTATGGAAATGCAACTGACTATTTTGAAGAAAAAGATTTTAGTCAGTTTCCTGAAGGCACAAATAGAAAAGACATAGAAGTAAATTACATAAAAGAAAAGTGTTTTATTTTGGGGACAGACAATTACGGTAGAGATCTACTAAGCCGAATGATTGTAGGCACAAGAATTTCAATTTCAATTGGATTTGTAGCAGTAATTATTTCATTGTTAATTGGTGTTTCTCTGGGGTCTCTTGCAGGTTTTCATGGAGGGTGGATCGATAATTTAATCATGTGGTTAATTAATGTTATGTGGTCAATTCCTACTCTTTTAATGGTTATAGCTATTACTTTGGCTTTGGGACGAGGTTTTTGGCAAGTTTTTATAGCTGTTGGACTTACCATGTGGGTTGAAGTCGCTAGACTTGTTCGTGGTTTAGTGAAATCTACGAAAGAAGAATTATTTGTAAAAGCAGGCATTACACTTGGATTTTCCAAAGCAAGACTTTTAATAAATCATATACTTCCATTATTATTTGCACCACTAATAGTAATCTCGACTGCTAACTTTGCAAGTGCAATTTTGATTGAAAGTGGATTAAGTTTTTTGGGTATTGGTGCTCAACCCCCAATTCCTAGTTGGGGTAGTATGGTTAAGGATCACTTTAGATACCTACTAATTGGTAAACCTTATTTGGCAATCTTACCTGGATTGGCAATAATGAGTTTAGTTTTAGCTTTCATGATGCTTGGTAATAGTCTAAGAGACGCATTAGATGTAAGACATTAATTCAAACGATTTGCGTCAAGATTTAAGTAGATAAAAAACATTAAACTAAATGCAATTAGATTGGTGCCCCCGTAACTTATATATGGTAGTGGTATCCCAACTGTTGGAACGAGTCCTAAGGTCATTCCTATATTGATAAAAAAATGAACGAACAACATACTAGCGAAACAGTATGAAAAGATTCTTGGGAATGGTTGAATATGTTTTTCTGCTCTGTAAAGAATTCTTAGTATTAGAATAGTAAAGAGAATTATTAAACCACTACTTCCAATAAACCCCCATTCTTCACCTACTGTACTAAAGATATAATCAGTATGCTGCGCTGGCACAAAGCCTCCTTTTGTTTGAGTTCCATTTAAAAACCCTTTTCCAGAAAAACCACCGGAACCAATTGCTATCTTGGATTGATTTATATTATATCCAATTCCCTTTGAGTCATTTTCTAAACCTAGAATAATATTAAAGCGATCTCTGTGTCTTTGCTCAAAAACAGTATTAAATATAAAATTTACTGAAAAACTAAAAACAATAGAAACCACTAATCCGATTATGTACGGAGTTTTGCGAGTTTTAGGAGAGTAGTAAAGAACAAGTCCATAAATCAAAATGAAAATAATCAAAAAAGCCGTGCTCAATATTATTGGATCAAAAACTAGAGTCAGAATAAAAATTAAAAGAAGACCTATTCCAAAATAAAGTGTTTTCATACTCATACCTTCACGAAGTAAAACAAAAAATAAACTTAAATAAATAAGAGCTGATCCTGCATCGGGCTGCATTAAAATAAGAATAATAGGAAGCATGATAATTAAAAATATTTTAAACAAAAAAGCTCTTTTATTTATATCCATTTGAATTGAGCTTAGATTACTAGCTAATAATAGTGAAGTGGTAATTTTTGCTAATTCTGAAGGTTGAAGACTAAAACCACCTATCAAATACCAAGAAGTAGCACCTGAAATCTTTTGACCAAATACAAACAAACCTATCAAGCCTAATATTGAAAGAATGTAAAAAACTAGAGATAAATGCTCAAAAAAATTTGAATTGATGTATAAAGTTAAGGGCAGAAAAAAAAGAGAAAATATAAAAATCCAAAATTGTTTACCAGCTGGTGAACCTAATTCTAATAATGAAACTGTAGCTTCAGATAAAGTTGTCGAATAGATATTTGTAATTCCGAATATTATTAATAATAAATAGATTAATAGACTAAGCCAGTCCAGACGATATAGAACATTGTTAGTCATTAATCGTAAAAGGTTTACCTAGGATAGGTTTATCATATTCAGCCATTAGACTTCCATTGAGCATTTTATTTTCTAACCAATCGCGCTTTACTTCTCCCTTAAGATATTTTTCAATCATTAAACTTGCAATTGGAGCCGCCCATCTCCCTCCCCAATAACCATTTTCAATAAATACGGCAATAGCTATTTTAGGATTATCTTTGGGCGCGAAAGCAATAAATATTGAATGATCTGTAAGTTGTGTTTTTTCATTTTTTAATCGTATAAAATTTTCAACTGTTCCAGTTTTTCCACAAACTTCAATTCCTTTAATTTTAGCTATTCGCGCAGTCCCTCTTTCTACCACCTGATGCATACCTTCAATTACTGTTTCAAAATGTTTAGCTTCAATAAGAGTTTGATTTTTTGGGTATAAAGAATCATTAATTTTTTTTGAATTTACTTTTTTGAAATGTGGTCGTTTAAAATATCCTCGATTAGCAATAGTAGCAGTAAAATTAGCCATTTGAATAGGAGTAGTTAGGATTTCCCCTTGACCAATTGCGTTGGAAACTAAAGTAGTAGCTCCCCAACTTCCTTTAGGATACCAGTTATCATAATAATTACTGCCAGGAATAAATCCTCTTTTCCCAATTGGCAAGTCGTAGCCTAAAAAATTTCCCAATCCAAATTTTTCTAGATGTTTTCTCCATAAATCTACACCTTCAGCAGGAGTTGATTGACTATTTATTAAACGAACAAAAGTTTTAGCAAAATAACTATTACAAGAGCTATAAATTCCTTTGATTAAATCACTTTTTGTTCCAATAGGGTTATGACATCCCATAAATGACCCTCGCCCATAATAATGTCCTTTATCACATGTAAAAACTGTCTCTGGCCTAATAACTTTTTCTTGAAGCCCAATAAGAGCATTGAGTGTTTTAAAAGGAGAGCCCGGGGAATATTCAGCCTGTAGACTTCTGTCAAACAGTGGTTTAGCTATTGTATCTTTAACTAATTTATTGAAATACTTTGAGCGATCTCTACCTACTAGCATATTTGGATCATAGCTAGGAGCAGTTACTAAGGCTAAAACTTCTCCACTTTTTGGCTCTATAGCTACTATACCTCCTCTTTTATTAATCATAAGAGATTCTCCGTATCCTTGGAGCACAGCATCTATTGTTAAAGTAATATTTTGAGGAGCCTGCGGATCTAAATCAAATTTTCCGTCCTCATAGGGTCCAATAATTCTATTAAATCGATCTTTTTGAAAGAATTGAAGACCTTTTGTCCCACGTAACTCTTTTTCATAGTTTTTTTCAATCCCTTGTCTACCGATCATTTCTCCAAGATCATAATTTTTCATCAATTCATTTATTAGTGAATATGAAAAAACTGGCTTAGTCACTTTCTTTTTTAAAGATTCATTTTCTTCTTTGGAAGAATAATCACTATCACTAACTACTTTTTTAATTTCTATCAATTTAATCTCATCGATTTCTGTAAGTTTCGAAGATGAGATTTTTATTTCATTTTGATCTGTTTCACTTGTATAGCCTAAAATATTAGATCCTATCGGGAGTATATAGTCTCGAGTAGATTTTTTTTGAAAGTAAAAACCTGGAAATTTCCACATTTTCTCTTGAAGTTTAGATGTTTCTGCCATAGATAATTGTCTTACAATAACCGAAGGGAGCTTTTTAGAATAACTATTGGCATTACTTATTTTCTGGTGGATTTCTTCTTTGGAAATATTTAAACTTGAAATTAACTCGAGAGTATCAAAGGCATCTAAATTTTCTGGAACAATCATGAGATCATAAACAGGTTTATTAGCAACCCAGAGAGCTCCATTTCTGTCGTAGATCAAACCTCTAGTTGGGTATACAGGGCGTTTTTCTATAGCGTTACTTAATGAACGCTTGGAATAATCTGAATTAAATAATTGAAGGGCTATTAGTTGGAAGATGAAAATTAACGAGCTTCCAATGATAAATGTCAACAAGACAATTTTACGAATCATTTAATTTTTTATAAAATGTGGAGACCAACGCAATTAAAATTAGTGAAAAAACTGAAGTAAGTATTACATTCTTTAAAATAAGATAGGATGCATTCCAATTGAAATAAACGATAATAAAATAAAGAAGATGATGGATACCAATTAAAAGACATAAAAAAAGAAATTTATTTTTTCTTCTTGAATCATTTTGGAATGTAGAAGGAATTTCAGAGGTTAAACCAAATGAATATTTTATAAGTAAAGGTCTTGAAAAACCAACTGTTAATGAAGCAATTGTATGTGCACCACCAGATTGAGATAAAAAATCAATACAAAAACCAAGTATAAAACTAATAAGAATAAAAATTGTTTGATCACTATCAAAACGATATATAACTAGAAAAAGCAAGTAGAACATTGGATTGATATAACCAAAAATATTCACATTATTAAAAACCATTACCTGAACTAAAACAAGAATTGCAAATGAAAGTAGTAAAGTGATTAAATCTCTATTCATTCCTGTAAATTTTATTTTAACTTTTTGATATCCTCAATATCTTTGTTTTCAATTACATAAACATAATAAACTTGAGAAGGATCTTTAAAAAGCATTACCTCTATCTTATAGTATCCACTTTTATTATCTGATTCGAATGATGAAATCTTTCCCAAAGGAATACCTAATGGAAAATAAGAAGACATTCCACCGGTTACTATTGTATCCCCTTCTAAAATTAAACTGTTTATTACTACGTCATCTACCTGAAAATCATTTGGATTTATTCCCTTCCAAGATAAAGTTCCAAATGCAGAGCTATTTTTAAGCCTAATATTTATTTTCAAGTCTTGGTTTAAAATTGAAATTACGCTAGAGTAGTGCTTTGAAACAGATTTTACAATTCCTATAATACCTTGATCTGAAATAACAGCCATTTCTTTAGAAATTCCATCTGCATAGCCTTTATCTATTATTATATAATTTCGCTGATTTAAAAAGCTATTTTTGATGACATTAGCAGCTTTCACTTTAAAAGGAAACCTTCTTTTTATTTTTAAATCATTTGGATACAATGGAATTCTATTTGATTTAAGTTGAAGATCTTTTAATACTTCATTTTCCTTTAGGAGCTTTTGATTTATTTTTTTAAGGTTAAAATAATTTTCTATTTTGTTACTAACATTGTAAATACTTTCTGAAAAATATAAGCTATATTTTTCTAGTTGGCTTTTATGAAAGTTGCTATTGCCATTTAAAAATAGCAAAGAAATACCCAAAAGAAAAAAATATAAGACAGGGTTTCTAAATCGTACGAGCGCGTTCAAAATTCGCTGCATACCAAATTATTTTATTAGGACTGTCTTAAATCGTTCTGTATTTTTTAAAGCTATACCAGTACCTCGAACAACAGCTTGTAAAGGATCTTCTGCCACATAAATAGGTAGATCAGTTTTCTGAGAAAGGCGTTTATCCAAACCACGTAAAAGTGCCCCTCCACCCGCTAGATATATCCCAGTGTTGTATATATCAGCAGACAGTTCTGGAGGTGTTTGAGAAAGTGCTTCCATAATAGCATCTTCAATCCGTATTATTGATTTATCCAAAGCTTTAGCTACTTCAGCATGATTAATCAATACCTGCTTGGGTTTACCGGACATTAAATCTCTTCCTTGAACTGACATGTCTTCTGGAGGATTTTCAAGATCTTCAACAACACTTCCAACAAGAATTTTTATTTTTTCTGCAGTGCGGTCTCCGATGTAGAGATTATGTTTACCTCGCATATAATTTATAATATCACTAGTAAAAACATCTCCAGCAATTTTGATCGATTTATCACAGACAATACCTGAAAGTGCGATCACAGCAATCTCTGTAGTTCCTCCTCCAATATCTACAACCATATTTCCTTTTGGCTGCATTATATCAATTCCTATACCAATTGCTGCTGCCATAGGCTCATGAATAAGATAAACTTCTTTTCCATTTACACGCTCTGCAGATTCCTTTACCGCCCGCATTTCTACCTCTGTAATTCCTGAAGGTATACAGATCACCATACGAAGTGAAGGTGAAAAAAAACGTCTGTGTAGTGCAGGGATGCTTTTGATCAAACGATTAATCATTTGTTCAGAGGCGTTAAAATCAGCAATCACACCATCTTTCAAAGGGCGAACTGTACGAATATTTTCATGCGTTTTTCCTTGCATCATGTTAGCCTCCTGTCCAATAGCAATAACTTTATTTGTGGTTCGATCTATAGCTACTATTGATGGGCTATTTACAACAACTTTATCGTTATGAATAATAAGGGTATTGGCTGTACCTAAATCTATTGCTATTTCTTCTGTAAAAAGTCCCATTTTAAATATTAAATATCAGCAAAATTAAGAATTAATGTTTAAAGTGCCTTGTTCCAGTCAAAACCATTCGCATTCCATTATTGTCGCAATAGGATATTGAAAGATTATCATTGATAGAACCACCTGGTTGAATAACCGAATTAATACCCGATTTATTTGCTATTTCAACACAGTCTGGAAAAGGAAAAAATGCATCACTAGCCATAACAGCATTCTTAAGATTAAAGTTGAATTTTTTAGCTTTTTGAATCGCTTGATTTAAAGCATCAACTCTTGAAGTCTGACCTGTTCCAGAGGCAATAAGTTGATGATTTTTTGCAATAACTATGGTATTAGACTTTGTATGCTTACAGATTTTAGAAGCAAATAAGAGGTCTCGAACTTCTTCAATACTCGGAGCTATTTGAGTGGCTATTATTAGATCGCTTTCTTGTTCAGTTTTTAGATCTCTATCTTGTAATAAGACACCGTTTAAACAGCTCCGAATACTTTCTCTTTGTAATTTATTTTCTTTTTGAATTAAAATAATTCGGTTCTTTTTTCTCTTTAATATCTCTAGTGCCTCGGTTTGAAATGCCGGAGCAATTATAACCTCACAAAATAGTTCACTTATTAATTTTGATGTGCTAACATCAATTGTCTTGTTGCTAATTAAAACACCTCCAAAAGCAGATATAGGATCACTAGCGAGGGCATTGCTGTAAGCTTCTGCTAAAGTTTCTCGAATAGCAAAACCACAAGCATTATTGTGCTTTAAGATACCAAAAGCGGGCTTTCCGTCGTAAAATTCTGACATTAAAGTTACTGCGGCATCGATATCCAATAAGTTATTATAAGAAATTTCTTTTCCATGAACGTGTTCTATTAAATCAGAGAGAGGTCCATAAAAGTATCCTTTCTGGTGGGGATTTTCACCATAACGAAGTAATTGAGATTGGCTGGAACTAAGGTTCAGATAATTTTGAGTTTCATTAAAGTGATTAAAAATGGCAGAATCGTAATGAGAAGAATTATGAAATGCTTTTACAGCGAATGTTTTACGGTCTTCTAATGAAGGAGCGCCGGATGAATTGTTGTATATATTAATAAATTTTGTATAATCCTCTTTGTTTGAAATACATAGTACATCTTTGAAGTTTTTTGCTGCAGCTCGAATCAGAGCAATTCCACCAATATCGATTTTTTCAATGATTTCACTCTCAGTTGCATTATCCGTTATTGTATTTTCAAAAGGATATAAATCTACAATGACTAACTCAAAAGTTGGAATTTCAAAGCTTTCAAGGTCCTTTTGATCTGAGGGATTTTCAGATCTGCTTAGAATACCACCAAAAACTTTTGGATGTAAGGTCTTAACTCGACCACCAAGAATTGAAGGATACCCTGTTAAATTTTCAATGGGGTTTACTTCATGTCCCATATCTTGAATGAAACGTTCTGTCCCTCCTGTGGAATACAAGGAAACTCCGTTGTCAACTAATACTTGGATTAAAGGTTCTAAACCTTTTTTATTAAATACTGAAATAAGGGCAGAAGAAATTTTTTTATTGTACATAGTAAATTATAAACTTAATAATGAGGAACCGTACGTTTTTGATATTAGCTCACAACAATCTTCAAGTAATAACTCATCTTGTTCGGAAAACGAGCTAAGTGTATTTGAATCAATATCAATTTGCCCAATATTTTTTTCTTCAAGAAATAAGGGGACGACAAGTTCAGATTTCACATTAATATTACAGGATATATAGTTATCTTGTTCTTGAACATTGGGGGCCATAAAATTTTTATTGGAAATTGCTACTTGACCACAAATTCCCTTTCCAAATGGGATAGTTGTATGCTCGGTGGGAATTCCAGAGAAGACCTTAAGATGTAAAATTTTGGCTTTATGGTCCGCAAAGTAAAACCCAACCCAATCATAGTGGTCAAAACCTTCCCTTAGGATGTTAAAAGAGGCTTCTAAGCCCTTGGAAGGGTTATTATTAGCATTTAAAGCTATTATAACTTTTTCTAAAATGAGTGAATATTTTGTAGTTAGCATTATCAAACAAAAATAAACAATCTCTACTTACATACTTAAGTTTAAGTATGCTTTTAATTATATATATAATTAATTTTATCTTTTATTACTAAGACAGATATTATTAATTTTATTTCATATTAAATTCAATGAAATCAAGATTTCACGTTACAGGAATGACCTGTGTGGCTTGTCAAAAAAAAGTTGCAGAGAAAATAATGGATATTGATCAAGTTAAAGAAGTTGAGGTCTCACTTGAAACAGGATTAGCTCAAATAAAATCTAATACTCGACTTAATGCTGAAGATATTTCAAACCTTTTGGGTTCCAAATATTCCGTTGATGAAGCTATTTATTCTTCAGTGAAAACTAAAAACTCTAAATTAAAGCAACTTACTCCTCTATTATTAATTTTAACATATCTAATTGCTGGAACCCTATTTTTATCCTATAAAATTAGTGCTACTCCTCAAAGAGGCATGTATATCTTTATGGGGTTGTTTTTTATTGTATTTAGTTTTTTTAAATTCTTAGACTATCAAGGATTTCCGGATTCATTCAAACGTTACGATCCCTTAGCAAAGAGAATTCCCGGTTATGCAGAAATATACCCCTTTATTGAAACTTTTTTGGGAATAGCTTACTTAGCAGAATTAAAGTTACCCCTGGTTTTATTGATTACACTAATTATTTTGTCTTTTACAACCTTTGGTGTGATTCGTGTTTTACTTGAAAAATCTGAAATAGAATGTGCCTGTCTAGGAACTGCAATAAAACTTCCTATGACTGAAGCTACACTAATAGAAAATACTATTATGCTTTCCATGTCCAGCATTCTTTTAATAGATTATTTTTTTTAAATATGTATATTTACAATATGATTTACAAAAAGTCAGTAAGTTTTTTATTTGCTCTACTAGTCTTTTCGACCCAGACTGGCTATGCTTTAAATATTCATTATTGTGGTGGCAGGATTGCCGAAATTTCTTTAGCCCATATGTCTACCAATTGTGAGATGGAATCTCCAAAAAATTCCAAAGACTCACTTAAAAAAGAATTTTCAAAAAAATCATGCTGTGAAGATGATTTGCTACTATTTCAAAATTATGAATATCAAAAAGAGCATTTAAAAGTTTTCCCTAAATTGATTGATCTTGATGTAGCGATTCTCCTTCCATTAAATAATATCTATTGTGAAGCTTTTTTCGTTTCTGAAGTTTTTTCAAAGTATAATCCTCCACCCCCCAAATCTGACAAACTCTTTTTGTTACAGAAGTCTTTTATTTTTTATGGCTAAATATCCCTTATTATTTTAATAATTTAATAATAGGAATACTTTACTCATAAAAGATAATAATTGAAAAAATATATTTATTTAATAATAGGACTGAACCTTATGCAACTCCTTGCACAAGAGAATCTTGAGGGGATGATAGTTGCTAAGGACGGTAATCAAACCATTCCATTAATTGGTGCAAATGTCTTTTGGCTAAATTCACAAAAGGGAACTATAACAAATGAAGAAGGGAAATTTTCTCTTCCCTATTTAGGTCCTAAAGAACGAATTATAATTAGTTATATTGGCTTTAAATCAGATACGCTTAGTATAAAAGAAAATCGTTTTTTAATTCATTTTTTGGATGAAACTAATATCGAATCTTTAAATGAAGTAACACTTACTCAAAGGCAAAAAGCAATTCAAAAATCTTACTTTAAGGCGCAAAACATTATAAATGTCAACACTGCCGAATTACTAAAAGCTGCATGTTGCAATCTTTCAGAAAGTTTTGAGACCAATCCATCAATAGATGTTAACTTTTCTGATGCGCTTACAGGAACTAAGCAAATTCGCATGTTGGGACTCACAAGTCCTTACTTGTTAATTACAGAAGAAAATGTTCCCATGGTCCGAGGAGCTTCTCAGGCTTACGGGTTGACGTTCACTCCTGGCACCTGGATCGAGAGTATTCAGATTACAAAAGGTGCAGGAAGTGTGGCCAATGGTTTCGAAAGTATTGCAGGTCAAATAAATACTGAAATCAAAAAGCCTTTTTCAGATATTCCTTTGTTTTTTAATTTATTTACTTCAGCGAATGGTCGCCGAGAAGGAAATTTGCAGGGGAATTGGAAAATTAATAACAAATGGAGTAGTGGTTTATTTTTTCATGGAAATCTTAGGACACAAGAGATTGATGGAAATGGGGATACTTTTTTAGATGTTCCAATTTCCCAGCAAACTAATATATTAAATCGTTGGCAATATATAGATGCTGAAAAAGGCTGGGTTGGTTTCGCAACGATTCGTTTGATGCAAGACGAAAAACAATTAGGGGCTTTGGGTTTTAATCTTCAAGAGGTTACCAATCAAAATCTTTGGGGGAGTGAGATAAATTCAAATAGGATTGACGCTTCATTAAAAATTGGATATGTTTTCCCAGAATTACCTTATCAGAGCTTTGGTTTTCAATCAGCCTTCAGTAATCATATACAAGATTCATTTTATGGTTTTAGAATTTACGATATTGATCATGAAAGTCTATATACTAATCTATTATTTAACTCTATTATTGGAAATACCAATAATAAATTTAAATTAGGAATAAACTTTTCGTATGACAGCTATTCAGAAATTGTAGATACTTTTTACTTTAATAGAATTGATCGTTCTTTAGGAAGTTTTTTTGAGTACAGTTATGACAGTTTGGAAAACTTTTCCTTTGTAGCTGGGATTCGAATAGATATTCATAATCATTTGGGAACTTTTCTTACACCACGTTTAAATCTTAGATATTCACCTAAGGAAAATACCATCATTCGATTTTCAGTTGGTAGCGGACGAAAAGCAGCTAATATTTTTGCAGAAAATCAAAGCCTTTTTGGAACCAACCGTCAGATCAACATCTATAAAAACGGGGGATCTATTTATAGTTTAAATCCTGAAAAGGCATGGAATTATGGTGCAAGTATACGCCAGATTTTTAATCTTTTTGGAAGAGGCGGAGACATTACTGCGGATTATTATATTACTAATTTCATAGACCAAGTGGTAGTAGATTGGGAAAAGGAAGGTCAAATTTCGTTTTATAATTTGGAGGGTGTAAGTCGTGCAAATAGTTTTCAACTTTCAATTGATTACAATCCTTTAAAAGCAATTAATCTTCGTTTTGCATATAAAAATTATGATGTTCAAACTACTTACAATTCAGGACTTTCACAACGACCTTTACAGCCACAAAACAGATTTTTTGCAAATTTAGCATGGGAATCAGTCCGAAATGTTAAGCTAGGTCAGTGGCGTTGGGATTTGACTTATCATGCTTTAGGAAAACAGCGTTTGGTTAATACTCAAAGAGATATAGTTGGCAGTTATGCTTCAGCATATGGTTTGTGGAATACTCAATTAACTCGAGCTTTTACGGGCTCTTTTGAGCTATATGCAGGTGTTGAAAATCTTGGAGATTACAAACAGTTAAATCCTATTATAGGGTCAGAAGATCCTTTTGGGATCAATTTTGATACTGCACAGATCTATGCTCCCATTTTCGGAAGAATGCTTTATGCTGGTTTACGTTGGAATTTATAATTATCTTTAATCTAAAAATTTTATGAAACCTTTCTACCTGATATTTTTTTTAATTGTACCATTAGCAATTAGCGCTCAAAATAAAAAGAATGAAAAAGCTAGCTTTGAAGTAATTGGAAACTGTGAAATTTGTAAAAAGCGTATTGAAAAAGCTGCTTTATCAAAACAAGGTGTTAAGTACGCTAATTGGGATATTCCCTCAAATCTAATTTCTGTAATCTATAATTCTAAAAAAATTTCTTTAAAAAATGTGCAAGCTGCGATAGCATCTGTTGGGCATGACACTCCTATGTTTAAAGCTCTTGATTCTGTTTATAAAGAACTTCCAATGTGCTGTCTTTACAAACGGACTGATTAATTAAAAAAGGCTCCGAATTTGGAGCCTTTTTTATTATAAAAATTCTTACATCATGCCTGGCATGCCTCCACCCATTGGAGGACCAGCAGGAGGAGCATCCTCTTTGATGTCCACTAATGCACATTCGGTCGTGAGAATCATTCCAGCGACTGATGCAGCATTTTCTAAAGCAACACGAGCAACTTTTTTAGGATCAATGATCCCTTCTTTAAGCATGTCAACATAGGATCCATCTTTAGCATTATAACCAAAGTTATTGTCACCTTCAGAAACTTTTGATATAACTACAGATCCCTCTCCACCTGAATTTTCAACAATAATTCTCAGTGGAGCTTCTACAGCTTTACTTATGATTTGTACCCCTGTAGTTTCGTCGGCATTATCAACTTTAAGTTTATCTAAAGTTTTTTTAGCATTTAGGAGAGCTACTCCACCTCCAGCAACAATACCCTCTTCAACAGCAGCACGAGTCGCATGGAGAGCGTCGTCTACACGATCCTTTTTCTCTTTCATTTCGACTTCAGATGGTGCGCCAACATACAATACAGCTACTCCACCGGATAATTTTGCAAGACGTTCTTGAAGTTTTTCTTTATCATAATCAGATGTAGTTGTCTCAATTTGAGATTTAATTTGATTTACGCGGGCTTGGATATCATCAGAGTTTCCACTTCCGTTTACTACAGTAGTATTATCTTTATCTATAGTCACACTCTCTGCAGTTCCTAACATCTCTATGGTAGTATTTTCAAGTGTAAAACCACGTTCTTCAGAAATCACAGTGCCTCCTGTAAGTATTGCAAGGTCTTCTAACATTGCCTTTCTACGATCTCCAAAACCAGGAGCTTTTACAGCTGCGATTTTAAGGGCACCTCTAAGTTTGTTAACCACTAAAGTAGCCAAAGCTTCTCCATCAACGTCTTCAGCAATAATCAGAAGGGGTTTACCGGTTTGGGATACAGGCTCTAAAACAGGAAGTAAATCTTTCATAGTAGATATCTTCTTGTCATATAGTAAAATATACGGTGTTTCCAAATCAGCTTCCATTTTTTCTGAATCAGTGACAAAGTAAGGAGATAAATATCCACGGTCAAATTGCATTCCCTCAACAACGTCTACATAAGTATCAGTTCCTTTCGCTTCTTCTACAGTGATTACTCCTTCTTTACCAACTTTCTCAAAAGCTTCAGTTATTAATCCTCCAATAGTTGGGTCATTATTAGCTGAAATGCTTGCTACTTGATGAATTTTCTCTGAGGAATCTCCAACTTCGGCCGATTGTTTTTGCAAAGAATCTACTATAGCATCAACGGATTTATCGATCCCTCTTTTAAGATCTAGTGGATTGGCACCTGCAGCTACATTTTTTAGACCCTCTTTTACAATAGATTGAGCCAATACGGTGGCAGTGGTGGTTCCGTCTCCTGCAAGATCATTGGTTTTAGAAGCAACTTCCTTCACCATTTGAGCACCCATATTTTCAAGGGCTTCTTCTAGTTCAATTTCTTTTGCAACCGTAACTCCATCTTTAGTTACCTGAGGAGCGCCAAATGCTTTTCCTATTATTACGTTGCGTCCTTTTGGGCCTAAAGTTACTTTAACAGCATTCGCAAGTGCATCCACACCTCGTTTAATACCATCTCTTGCTTCAAGATCAAATTCTATTTTTTTTGCCATTTTATAATATTTTACTTTGTTAAACGATTGCGAGAATATCGCTTTCTTTCATTATTAAATAATCATTACCCTCATGCTGTAGTTCTGTTCCTGCATATTTACCGTACAAGACACTGTCACCAACAGTCACTGTAATAGGATTTTCTTTAGTTCCGGAACCGATTGCTACTACAGTTCCTTTCTGGGGTTTTTCTTTTGCACTATCTGGAATTATAATACCAGATGATGTTTTTGTTTCAGCAGCAGCAGGTTCTACAAGAACTCTATCTGCTAATGGTTTAATTGATATTTTTGTCATAATATTTTTTTTTTTTTAGTTTCAGAAATTATGCCAAGACTTTAAAAATGTCATTTTGATACCAAAAAATGTCAGCCTGTCAGTAAACACTATTTAGAAAAAGTTAATTTTCTATCTCAGGTATTTCAGGTATCTCCTCAACACTCTGTTCAAGTGTTTCTGGAATAGTTTGTTCAATTGAACTATTTTCAATAAGCTTTGAATCCAGAGAACTCTCACCTGAAGATAATGTTAAATTCGAGATCAAAATTAAAGCAAGTAACATTGTTGCTAAAATCCATGTACTTCGATCTAAAAAATCTGACGTTTTTTGAACTCCACCAACTTGTTGTGTTCCTCCACCAAATGAAGAAGAAAGTCCCCCTCCTTTTGGATTTTGAACCATCACAACGAGCACTAGTAAGAAACATACTAAAACTATAAGTGATATGAATATTGAAAATGTACTCATTTTAATTATTTTTTAGTTTTTGCATTTTTTTAATCTTTTTTATTTGGTCTGCAAAGAAACTATTTTTTTCTGGATATTTCAAGCCTAATATTTGAAAGGCTTCAAGTGCTTTGCCGTATTTTTTTTGCTTGACGAAAACTTTCGCTAAAGTTTCTGTCATTAATTCATCAGTTGCTGTCCAGCTTTTTTCACTTAGGTCTTCATTTATATTATAATCTTTATCTGGCATAATTTTCTTTTGATTAGCTAAGAAGGAATCAATCAACTTGAATTTGTCAGTAATTTTATATTCCTTTTTTGGACTTTTATTTACTCTAAGATAGCTTACCCATTCTGAAAAACTTAACGAATTAGGCAATTCATATTTCTTTTTTCCAGAATAAGATTTTTCCTGATTTCCATTAGTTTTTGTATGACCCTGCACTACTTTAATATCATTTTTTTCACCTTCTTTTATACTAGTAAAAGGTGTTTCAATAAATTCATATAAAAGTTTTCTATTATGTGTAGCAATTGCAGTGTGAGAAAGGGTTTTATCAAAATTTTCAGGATCTAATTGTTGGATAGCTTTAAGATAGTAAGCTTGAATTATGTGGAAATTAGGGTAATGTTCTTTAAGTTCCTTTAAAATATAAAATTGCTCCTCATTTTTAGGATCAAACTGATCTAATAAGTTTATTAATGAATGGGGGTCATTTATTACCATTTTGCTAATGTATCATTAAAAATATCCTGTGTAATTCGATCAAAAATTTCTTTATGCGCAGAATCAATGACGTCATAGACCTGTAATTCAGCAGGGAAATCATAAAAGAATGAATACACCTTTTTGAAGTTTTCTTCTTCATTTTTTGTATTAAAGAATCTAAAATCAACCGACATCTGCAATCGGTTTTGCGCTGCAGTTATTTCTGCAGTGGCTGACATTGGAGTAACACTATATTTGGTTATCTCTCCTTCGTAAATTAATTCACCGTTTTCGCTAACTAGGTTTAAAGGAGATTGATTAATGATAATATCTTGAAGAGCATTTGTAAAGTCATTATCTAAACCGGGTTCAACAATAGATCCTGGACGGTTCCCTGCTAGATTTTCAAAAAAATTTACTTGAAAAGAAGTCACCCCAGCAGGTATGGAGGCACCTGTAAAGGAATAAATACCACAACTATTAAGTGTAATTACAAAGAAAAAAAACCAAAGTATTTTATTTAGAGTCAATATCATTGAGATCAAATTGTTTGATTTTTCGGTAAAGAGTTCGTTCTGAAATTCCCAATTCCTTTGCAGCGAATTTACGTTTTCCTTTACTTCTAATTAAGGCCTGTGTAATCATTTCTAGTTCTTTTTCGTGTAATGATAGGGGTTCTTCTTCTTCAATAGTCTCAGCATAAGTATATTTATCGTCAGTATTAGTCGATGGAACTTTAGGTGCATCAGAATCAAGAGAGACTTGATCAATGCTTGAGTTTTCATCAGAGAGTGATTCTTTACCATATATTTTTTCAATCAAACTCTGATTTTTTTCATTTACTTGACTTTCAGAATCGTTTTTTATTAAATCCAAGGTTAGCTTTTTCAAATCATTTAAGTCTCCCTTCATATCAAAAAGTACCTTATAGAGTATTTCTCTTTCAGAAGAAAAATCACTTTTCCCTTCCTTTCTATTTATTAAAGCTGGGAGCTGTGACTTACGGTCTGGAAGATATGGTCGGATTCTAGCAGCATTAATTTGACGTTCTTTCTCTAATACTGAAATTTGCTCTGCAACGTTGCGTAATTGCCTAATATTTCCACCCCAAAGATAATCAGTCATTAGCGCTTTGGCATGTTCATCTAGCTGAATAGGAGGCATATGGTACTTTTGAGCAAAGTCAGAAGCAAATTTTCTGAAAAGTAAAACAATATCTTCTTTTCTTTCTCTGAGAGGGGGAAGAGCTATCTCAACTGTACTTAAGCGATAATATAAATCCTCTCTAAACTTTCCTTTTTCAATAGCATCTGTAATATTAACATTTGTGGCAGCTACAATACGAACATTTGTTTTTTGAACTTTTGAAGATCCTACTTTGATAAAATCTCCACTTTCCAGTACTCTTAATAAGCGTACTTGGGTTTGTAACGGTAATTCCCCAACTTCATCTAAAAAAATAGTTCCTCCATCCGCAACTTCAAAATAACCTGCACGTGTCTGAGAGGCACCAGTAAAAGCCCCTTTTTCATGTCCAAAGAGCTCACTATCAATGGTTCCCTCGGGGATAGCACCACAATTGACAGCAATATATTTATTATGCTTTCTATGAGAATATTGATGAATAATTTTAGGAATGCTTTCTTTTCCTACTCCACTTTCTCCAATAACTAAGACGGAAATATCAGTATTCGAAACCCGAAGACTTTTTTCTAACGATCGGTTAAGGCCTAAATTATTCCCTATAATTCCAAAACGCTGTTTTACACTCTGTAATGAATCCATTATTTATATACTATTTGAAAGTTGAATTGCATTTCCAATAAGAGTTGCTGAGGTACAACTTGTTATTTTAACATCTACAAAATCTCCAACTTGGTAGTTTTTTTTAGGAAAAACGGCTACAGTATTTTGAGTAGTCCTCCCACTCCAATGATTTTCCGAGCGCTTTGAGGATTTTTCAATTAAAACACAAACTGTTTTTCCAATAAATTTTTTAGTTCTATAACCACTATGAACTTTTTGTTTTTCAATGATTTCTATTAAACGCCTCTTTTTTAGACTTTCAGGGACATCGTCTTCAATTTTCCTTGCAGCAAGTGTTCCAGGGCGTTCAGAGTAGGCAAACATAAAACCAAAGTCATATTTTACAAAATCCATTAACTCTAAAGTATCTTGATGATCTTGATCAGTCTCACTTGGGAAACCTACAATCATATCGTGAGATATTCCACAGTCAGGAATTATCGTCCTAATATTATTAATAAGTTGAAAATATTCTTCTCTAGAGTGCTGACGATTCATTTTCTTAAGAATCGCATTGCTTCCTGATTGAACAGGTAAGTGAATATATTTACAAATATTATTGTATTTGGCCATAACTCTTAAAACATTCACAGACATATCCTGAGGGTTTGAGGTTGAAAAACGAATTCTTACTTTTGGATGAGATTTAGCAACTAAATCTAGAAGGTTTTCAAAACGTAAAGCTGTTCTTTTTTGTAACTCTGAGGCTTTATCAAAGTCTTTTTTTAAACCACCACCATACCAAAGGTAGCTATCTACATTTTGCCCAAGAAGGGTGATTTCTTTATAACCTTTTGATACTAAGTCTACGATTTCATTTAAAATACTTTTAGGGTCTCGACTTCGCTCTCTACCACGAGTAAAAGGTACTACACAAAATGTGCACATGTTATCACACCCCCTTGTGATTGAAACAAAAGCAGAGACCCCATTTGAATTTAATCTAACAGGAGAAATATCTCCATAGGTTTCATGTTTTGATAAAAGAACATTTACTGCTTCGTTTGCATTTGCAACCTCTTTTAGTAGGTTTGGGATATCTTTGTATGCATCTGGCCCTACTACTAGGTCAACAATTTTTTCTTCCTCTAGAAACTTATGCTTTAATCGTTCTGCCATGCATCCAAGAACTCCAACGGTCATATTAGATTTTTGATTTTTTTTGGAGTTAAAGTATTCAAGTCTTTTACGAACAGTTTGTTCTGCTTTTTCTCTTATAGAACATGTGTTAAGAAGTATTAATGAGGCTTTATCAAAATCTTCGGTTATTGTATAACCTTCCTTTAAAAGTATTGAAGCAACTATCTCACTGTCGGCAAAATTCATCTGACAGCCATAACTTTCTATGTAGGCTTTTTTGGAAACTCTACTAAAGTTTGGTGAACATTGACTTAATTTAACGATCTGCGTTAAAGGGTCTTTTTCTAAAGACTGTAATTCCTTTACTGGCATAAAATTTTAAACGTCTTAGCTTTTATAATACAAAATTAAAAAAAAACAGAAAAATATTGACATTTTGTCAGGCATAAATTAAAATCAATTTTTTTAATAAACTACTTTTAAAATCCTTATTTAATTTAAATTATTGATTTAAGATGATTCTAGAATAAGGTTAGTAAGCCTCATCCCAGTTTTTTTTATTGAACCGAACCCCCCTTTTATATCAATTAAATTATGAATCCCCTTTCTCTTAATTATTGAAGCCGCGATCATACTTCGATACCCTCCTGCACAATGAATATAAAAATCAGCTTTTTTTGGGAAGGTTTCTATCTTTTCATTTATAAAATCAAGAGGTGTATTTTGAGAATTAGGAATGTGTTCAGAAATAAATTCTTCAGGTTTTCTAACATCATAAATGTTTAGATCTTTTTTTTCGCTTATTTTTTTTAATTCTGTAGCATCTATAGCTTTTACCGAATCCGTAGACCGTCCGATTTTCTTCCAGGCCTCTATTCCTCCTTTTAAGTATCCAAGGCTATTATCAAAACCTACACGAGCGAGTCGCATTACTGTTTCTTCTTCTCTTCCATGCGGAGTAACTAATAGAATAGGTTGATTTACATCACCAATGATAGCGCCTACCCAAGGAGCAAAACTACCATCTATTCCTATAAAAATAGAATTAGGGATATGTTCCTTTGAAAAATCTTCTTGATGTCGAACGTCTATGATTATCGCATTTTTTTTATTTAAAAGCTTTTCAAATAAATTTGGGTCTAGAGCTTTGCTGCCTGATTTAACTACTTTATTAATATCTTCATAGCCGTTTTTATTCATTTTGACGTTTAATGGAAAATATTGTGGTGGAGGGAGAAGGTTATCAGTTACCTCTTTAATAAAATCCTTTTTAGTCATATCATTACGCAGGGCATAATTAGTTTTTTTTTGTTCTCCTATAGTACCAACTGTTTCTTTACTGAGATTTTTACCGCAAGCAGAACCTGCTCCATGAGCTGGATAAATAATTACGTCGTCTGCAAGAGGCATAATTTTTTTTCTTAAACTTTCAAAGAGAATACCCGCTAGATCTTCTTGAGTAATATCTGCAGCTTTTTGAGCTAAATCAGGACGCCCCACATCACCTAAGAATAAGGTATCACCACTAAAAATTGCAACATCTTTCTCTGAAGCATCGCGAAGCAAGTATGTTGTACTTTCCATAGTATGTCCAGGTGTGTGAAGTGCCGTAATAGTAATATCTCCAATTTTAAAAGTTTGATAATCTTTTGCAATTATAGCTTGAAAACCTGGATTTGCTTTAGGACCATAAACTATAGATGCGCCAGTTTCTTTTGCTAATGAAACATGACCACTTACAAAATCAGCATGAAAATGTGTCTCAAAGACATATTTGATTTTGGAATTATGAATTTTTGCTTTTTGAATGTATTTATTAATCTCACGTAAAGGATCAATAATAGCGGCTTCACCTTTACTAGAAATGTAATAAGAGCCTTGTGAAAGGCATTCAGTGTAGATTTGTTCGATTATCATATTTCAAATTTAATTTTTATTTTCTATCTAATGGATTAGATTGCCTGCTGAGTTTTTTTTGCAATGCTGTTTTTTTAGAAATTCCATCAAAACTATCTGTTGCATCTCCGGAGGTTACAAATAAATTTTGTTTTTTAATGACTTTTATTAGTTTACTATTTATTATAATATCTCTTGATGGATCAATAGCACCCACTATCATTACTCTAATACCTTTTTTTTGAAGTTGTTCAATAATTAATACTAATTCTTCTGTTGCAGTACTATCTACATAATTTATTGACCTAGCATTAATAATAAAACCTTTAACTTTTTCAGGATTATTGTTTATAGATTTAAAGACAAGTTTTTTAAAAAATTGAATATTTCCAAAGAAAAGTTGAGCATCAAACTTCAAAATAATTAGATCTTCTCTTAATACTACTTCATCTGGGAAGCGTTCAATATTTTGAAAATAATTTGTCTTTCCTATTCGTCCAAGGAATGCATAATGTGGCTTTGAAGCTCTGTATACAAGAAGAAGTAGAGATAAGATAATTCCAAAAAGGATACCTTGGGTGATACCAGCAAATAAAGTTAACACAAAAGTTAACAGTAAAACCGCGAACTCATCTTTTCTGATATTATATAATCTTACAGCATATTTAAAATCAATCAACTTAATTACTGCAGCAATAATTATAGCTCCCAGAACTGCCTTTGGAAGATAAAAAAACCAATGAGTGAAAAAATTAAGTATTATTGCTACGATTAAAGCGCATACAAATGATGCAACTCCAGTTTTTGCTCCTGCTTGATCGTTTACAGCTGTTCTAGAAAATCCACCTGTGGTTGGATATGATTGAAAAAATGAACCGACTATATTTGAAGTTCCTAAAGCAATAAGTTCTTGATTAGGGTCAAGCTCGTAATATTTATGTTTATCCGCGATTGTTTTTGATATAGAAATAGCTTCCGTGTAAGCTACTATTGCTATTGTTAGAGCAATTGGAAATAAATTCTTTAAAGTACTCCATTTAAGATCAGGAAAGTTAATTGACGGCAGCCCACTTGGAACGATCCCAACTACAGCTACTCCTTCTTGATTCTGTTTTCCGTAATAAACCCATAATGTACTCAAGATAACTGCGATTAATGCAGATGGAATTTTGGCATTCCATTTTTTTAAAATTAACAGCAAAATTATACTTAATAAACCTATGGATAGTGTAGGTATGTGGACAGGTGTGTCAGACTGAAAAATGGAGATTGCAAAAAATTGAATTTTATTGCTTTGGGAAATTGGGATCCCAAGAAGATGTTTAATTTGACTAAGCCCAATAATTATTGCAGCACCTGAAGTAAATCCACTAATAACCGGCTTTGATAAGAAAGAAGCTAAAAACCCCATTTTTAGAATACCAAATAATAACTGAATTATTCCCATCAAAAGAGCTAATAGAATTGCCATTTGTATGTATTGTGCGGGTTCAATATTACCTATAGCTCCTAATCCAGCAGCCACTAAAAGAGAATCCATTGCAACTGGGCCTACTGCCAATTGACGTGAAGTTCCTAGAAGGGTATAAATTATCTGAGGTGTTAGTGCAGCATAAAGTCCATATATAGGAGGTAAACCTGCTATTAGAGCATAAGCCATTCCCTGTGGTATCAACAAAACTGAAACAGTAATTCCAGCAATAAAGTCATTTTTAAAATAAGAAACTTTATAATCAGACAACCAGGTAAATATTGGGAAATAATTTTTCAATTTAAATATGATTAACACAAAAATAGTGTAGTTATTATTAATCAAAGTTAATTTGATTAGTACTTATCTAAATATAAATTAAAAAAAAACTGTTATAAATTTTACTTAATTATATTCATTTTTAAATATTAAAAATTGGTTTAATTGATATTACGGAAAAGATAAATTTTATGCTTGAGGGCATTAAAATTTGAAAGTTCCAAAAAAACTTAACTACTTTTGTGACCAAAATTTTATTATATGGCTAAGAATTTAGTAATAGTTGAGTCTCCGGCAAAAGCAAAAACTATTGAAAATTTTTTGGGTAAGGAATTTAAAGTTACTTCAAGTTTTGGGCACATCGCTGACCTTCCTTCAAAGGAGTTGGGGGTTAATGTTGAGGGAGATTTTTCTGCTAAATATATAGTGAGTGGTGATAAGAAAAAATTAGTAGGTGAACTCAAAAACCTCGCAAAAAAAGCTGATATAGTTTGGTTGGCTAGTGATGAGGATAGAGAGGGTGAAGCGATAGCTTGGCATTTAACAAATACTTTAAGTCTTTCAGAGATAAATTCTAAACGTATAGTTTTCTCTGAAATCACCAAAAATGCAATTTTAAAAGCGATTGAAGAACCAAGAGAAATCAATTACAATCTAGTCAACGCCCAGCAAGCTAGAAGAATTTTAGATCGACTAGTTGGATATGAGCTTTCCCCTGTACTTTGGAGAAAAGTCAAAGGCGGTTTGTCTGCTGGCCGAGTCCAATCAGTTGCAGTTCGAATTATAGTAGAACGGGAACGTGAGATTAGAAATTTTTTAACCGAACGTAATTTTAAAACTCAATCAGTATTTAAAACTCAAAATAATAAACTTATTCCCTCTTATTTACAAAAATTATTTTCTACAAAATTGGAAGCATCTGAGTTTTTAGAAATAAATAAAATTGCACAATTTAAAGTAACTGATGTTAAAAAGAAACCTGCTAAAAAAAGTCCAGCACCCCCCTTTACCACTTCTACTCTTCAGCAAGAAGCATCAAGAAAACTTTACTTTACGGTTTCCAAGACAATGACAATTGCTCAGAGGCTTTATGAGGCAGGTTATATCACATACATGAGAACAGATAGTGTAAATTTATCTGATGAAGCACGGAAAAACATCGGTACTGAAATAGAATCAGTATACGGTAAAAAATATCTCCAGTCTAGACAATTTAAAACAAAAAATAAATCTGCTCAAGAAGCACATGAGGCCATCCGTCCTACTGATTTTTCTAAAAAAAATCTCAATATTGATTTTGACCAGTCAAGACTCTATGAACTAATTTGGCGAAGAACAGTTGCCTCACAGATGAGCGATTCTGAATTAGAAAGAACACAGATTACCATTAAAGCAGATACTCATTCAGATACCTTTACAGCAAAAGGAGAAGTTATAACTTTTGACGGCTTTTTGAAATTATATACTGAAGGAGTAGACGATGAAGTGGTTGAGGGCAATACGATGCTACCAAGGGTCAAAATTGGAGAAATACTTCATTTAGATAAAATGTTATCTATTGAGCGTTTTTCTAGACCTCCTTATCGTTTTTCTGAAGCTTCTTTAGTTAAAAAAATGGAAGAGCTTGGAATTGGAAGGCCCTCAACTTACGCCCCGACAATTTCTACAATTCAAAACCGAAATTATATTGAAAAAGGTTCTTCCGAAGGAATAAGTCGAGCTTATGTTCAACTCATTTTAGAGGGCGAACTAATAAAAACTGAAAACCTAGAAGAAATGGTTGGCGCAGATAAAGGGAAGTTAATTCCAACTGATATAGGAATGATTGTAAACGACTTTTTAGTCGAAAATTTTAAAAATATTTTAGATTTTAATTTTACAGCCCAGGTAGAACAAAACTTTGACGATATTGCTAATGGTACAAAAGACTGGACAGAAATGCTCAAAAGTTTCTACAGTAAATTTCATGAAACCGTTGAACATGTTAAAGAAAATGCCCAACGAGAATCTGGAGAAAGAATTTTGGGCTTGGATCCAAGCTCAGGTAGACAAGTAAAGGTTAGATTAGGTAAATTTGGCCCAATGGCTCAAATTGGTAATCCTGACGAAGAGGATAAACCGATATATGCAAGTTTAAGTCCTAATCAACAACTTGAGAACATAACTTTTGATGAAGTGATGCAACTATTTCAAATGCCAAAAAGCATTGGATCTTATCAAGAATATGAGGTTACAGTAAATAATGGCCGCTTTGGCCCTTATATTAAACACAACGATGTTTTTATTTCTTTACCCAAAGGGATTTTGCCTTTGGAGGTTGATATGGATACAGCTATTAATTTGATAAAGGAAAAGCAAAAAGCAAATGCTCCCATTTACAATTTTAATGAACATCCAGTTACTAAAGGTGTAGGTCGTTTTGGACCATTTTTGAAATGGAATGGTTTATTTATTAATGTCAATAAGAAATATGATTTTGAAAACCTAAATGAAACAGACATAATTACTCTAATTGAAGAAAAGATCCAGAAAGAAAAAGACAAAATTGTCCAAGATTGGACTGAAGCTGGAATTCGTATTGAGAAAGCTCGCTGGGGACGTCATCATATTATTAGAGGAAAACAAAAAGTAGAGATTGGAAAAGAAGTAGATGCAACTAAAATAACTTTAGAAGTAGCTGAAAAATATCTAGGAGTATTAAAAAAAGGGAAATCAAAAAATAAATTAGCTAAGAAAAAATGAGTTTAGAGCTGTTAGTCCCTGTAAATAATGAAGCTATCCTCAGTCTTGCAATGCTTCCAAAGCAAGTTATTGGGAAAAATATATATATCCACACAAAAGAATCTGGACTACCTGAGCTAAAAGGCTTGCAAGTAGCCATAATTGGTCTTTCAGAACAGCGAAACAGTTTCTTTGCTAACACACAATATGAAATTAATCAGTTTCGACAAGCTTTTTATGAGTTGTATCCTGGAAATTGGAATCTTAAAATTGCAGATTTAGGAGATTTATCAAATGGCTTAAAGGTTGACGATACATATTTTGCAGTAAAAGAAATTGGGTACCATTTAAAACAAATGAATATTACTGCTATATTTATCGGAGGGAGTCATGATCTTATTTTTCCTTTATATCAAGTTTTTCAGGATTTTAAACAATTGGTTAACATGGTCTCTGTAGATCGGTCATTTGATTTTTCTCAAGAAGACGAGTTGATATCAGGGCGTTCATACATGAGTAAAATTATTATGGACAAACCAAATGTATTAAATAATTACACAAACCTAGGCTTTCAGAATTACTATTGCGCCCTTGAGGAAAAAGACTTGATGGACAAATTATATTTTGAAGGGTTTAGATTAGGGGAAGTTTTAGAAGATGTAACTTTGGCTGAACCCATTTTTCGAGATGCAGATATTGTGGGGATAGATATGAAATGCCTCTCATGGCAGGCAATTGCTGACCCTTTAAAGGGTCAGCCAAATGGTATAGACTCAAGGTCAATATGTGCTTTAAGTAGATATGCTGGGATAAGTGACCGTGTTGGTTTTTTCGGATTATATGAGTTAGCTTCCACTCCTATGACAGACCAATTGGCAGCACAAGCTATTTGGTATTTTATTGAAGGAATAGAATATCGTTTTGATGAATATCCAGTTAATTTTAACAGTGGATTTTTAAAATTTAATGTAGCACTTTCTGACCGGACTTTAGTTTTTCATAAGAGTGAAAAAAGTAATCGTTGGTGGATGGAATTAACAAATGATTTACATTTGAATAATAAAATAAAAACAAATGCGTTAATAGCATGCACTCAAAAGGATTATGAATTTGCAAAACAAGATATAATCCCTGAGAGATGGTATAATGCTATAAAAAGATTGAATTAATTTGAAAAAAATTGATTTTTAGAAGATTATTTTTATTCATCTTAAAATCAATTAAATTTTATAAAAAAAATTAAGTAGTTTTATGCTGCATTAAAACATAATATACGCTTTAAGAATATATTAATGAAGAAACTTTTAGTTTTATTATCACTTTCTTTTTTTGTGGTTTCATGTGGAAGCAAGGGTAGAGGAGAACTCATCGGGGTAAAACAAAAAAAGTGGTATGGAGAAAAGCCATACGGTATGGTGCTTGTTGAAGGAGGTGCCTTCATTATGGGTAAATCTGATGAAGACCTAGCTCAGCTTCAAAATGCACCAGCTAAAACTGTTACAGTTCCATCTTTCTATATGGATGAAACTGAAATTACAAATAGCGAGTATAGACAATTTGTTTATTGGGTAAAAGATTCAATAGCACTTGCAATGTTAGCAAGAGAAGCCGAGGATTTAGGATTGGGAGAAGACAATAAAGACGGAATTGGTGAATTTGTTTTTCAAGATGCAGATACTACCAAGTTGAGTGAATTCCAAAAATATATGCGTGAGTCTTATTACGATGTAGATGAAGACCTGTATGCAGGGAGGGCACTAAACTGGGATGCAGATCTAACTTGGGACACCGAAGACTATGTAGATAAAAATTATGCTAGAATAATGGACTCTTTATATTTACCTCCAGATTTATGGTATAATGGCGAAATGAAATTAGATGTAGAAAAGCTTAAATACGCTTATACATGGTTTGATGCTGAGGCTGCAGCTGCAGAGTCTAAACGAAATCGTCAACAATTTATCGATAGAACACCCTTTATAAAAAAAGAAGAAGTACAAATATATCCTGATACAACTGTATGGATTAAGGACTTTACATATTCTTACAATGAGCCTATGCATAATGATTATTTTTCTCATCCTGCTTACCAAGATTATCCTGTAGTAGGTGTTTCTTGGACCCAAGCAGTGGCATTTTGTAATTGGAGAACCAAATTTAAAAATGCAGCTCAACGTGACAAAGGGAAGCCAAATGTTAGTCGTTTTCGCCTTCCTAACGAAGGTGAATGGGAATATGCTGCTCGAGGGGGAATTCCGTCTGGGACCTATCCATGGGGATCTCCATACTTATTAAACGACAGAGCTTGTTTTTTAGCTAATTTTAAGCCCTTGCGTGGAGACTATGCAGTGGACCAAGCAGTTTATACTGTAGAAGCCAAATCATATCTTCCAAATGACTATAATTTATACAATATGGCGGGTAATGTAGCTGAATGGACAAACTCATCCTACAATGCTGGATCATATGAATATGTCTCATCACTAAATCCAAATATGTCTTTCAAAGATGAAACTAGAAAAGTCGTAAGAGGTGGTTCTTGGAAGGATGTTGCCTATTTTTTAAGAGTAAGCTCTAGAGACTTTGAATACTCTGATACCTCAAGGAGTTATATTGGTTTTCGAACAGTGCAGGATTATCTAGGTCCTCAAAATGTTAAAATAAAATAAAACCATATTATTACTAATAAACCTAGACTAATACTTACTTTTTTGGGAATATTTAAGTCAACTAATTTCAAAATATTAATTATTTTCTCATATATTTAATGAATAAAAATTAATCAAAATGACAGATAAAGCTTTAAACAAACGTTTGCGTAGTAAGGTAGCTATGCATATGTTATTCGGATTAGGAGGTGCCGTGGTTATTATTGGCGCACTTTTTAAAATTTTACACCTTGAAATTGGACCAATTACAGGAGGGTTAGTCCTTGGACTTGGTTTAGGTACAGAGGCACTAATTTTTACTGTAGCAGCACTAAATACGGGCGAAATAAAAGAAGAACACAGTGATTATGTTAAGAAGGTCAAAGGAGCAGGTCCTACTAAGACTTCTAGCGGGGGTGATGGGCTATCTTCTAAAATTGATGCTATCATGCAAGAAGCTAAGCTTGACGTTAATCTAATGAATTCTTTAACTAAGAGTATTAAGGGGTTAGAAAATTCTGCAAAAGCATTATCACCTGCTTCAGAGGCGATTTCTGCGTCTCAAAACTATTCTCAAGAGCTTGCTAAAGCTGCCAGCCAACTCGAGCAATTGAATGCTAATTATCAAGAACAAGTTAGTAATGCTAAAGGCAATTCTGAGTTAAAAGAAAAGATAAATGAAGATGCCCAACAATTACGTGCTCAAATGGAAAGTTTATCTTCTAATTTAGCTGCTTTAAATAATGTTTACGGTGGTATGTTAAATGCCATGTCAAAAAAATAAGAGAAAATGGCTGGAGCTAAAGAAACACCAAGACAGAAATTAATCAGTCTTATGTACTTGGTATTTATTACCATGCTAGCATTAAATGTTAGTAAAGAAGTGCTTGACGGATTCGGTCAAATGTTTGAAAAGATTACGGATGCAAACGAGCGCGTTGATGAAAGCAACAACGCGCTATTAGAAAATATTCTTGTAAATGCGGAAGAAAAAGGTGGTAAGTGGATTGCGCATAAAAAAACAGCAGAGGAAATTAAGTCTGAATCAGATGCCTTTTATAACTCTATTGAAAAATTAAAAACAACGATAACTGAAAAGCAAAGGGAAAAAGATCCAGACCTTAAGGAGTTCTCCCAAATGGACAAAGGAGAAGCCTTAGATGTCATTTGGTTTAAAGAGGGGTCTGAAACGGCAAAGACTGATTTTATTAATATGATTGAAGACTACAAGATGCATGTAATCCAGGTTTTTGGTAGTAGATATCCAGCCTCCATCCAAATGGTCGAAGCACGTTTTTTTACAGGTGATCAAAACAATAATATTAAAAATAGAGATGATATCGACGAACCATGGTTGGATGCTAGTTTTAAAGGTTTTCCATTAATATCATCTTTAGCTAAGCTCACTATGATGCAAAATGATATCCGTCAAACAGAACACGACGTATTTACAACTTTAATGGGTAAAGAATTAAAAATGTCTTCTAAGGTTAATCAGTCTAACTATACCAGTTTACTTGTAACGGAAAAGGGGGCATATTATCAAGGGGAAACATTCGACGGGAGTGTTATTTTAGGAAGAAAAGGAGGCGCTCAAAATCCAAATGGTGTTGCCCTTTCTTTAGATGGGAGAGAACTTACAGAAGATGATTTCGAATTAATTCCTGGAGGAGTTAAGCTGAATGTAAGTGCTGGAAATCCTGGAGATCATACTATTGAAGGAGATTTAATTTTTTTAAATGACGGAGAGGAATCAAATATTAATGTCAATCAGACTTATACTGTTATTTCAAAACCAAACTCAGCAGTAATATCTGCTGATAAAATGAATGTTGTTTACCGAGGTGTTCAAAATCCAATGACCATATCTATACCTGGAATTCAAGATAGTAAGGTAAAAGCTTCTGCACCTGGTTTAAGGCGTATTAGAGGAAGCAAATATAATGTATTCCCAGCCAAAGGCACAGAAGTTAAAATCAATGTTTCAGGAACCCTCCCTGATGGTAAACGCGTTTCTTCGGTTTCAACATTTAGAATTAAAGAAATTCCAAAGCCGGCTGGATATTTTAGAGGGAAATCAGGCTCTTTTACTATTCCCAAATCCAGTTTAGAGCGTGGAACCGTTGAGGCAAGACTCGAAGATTTTGACTTTGATTTACCTTTAGAAACTAAATCTTTCAGGTTTCGAGCACCTGGACAAACCAGTGTAGTTATTCAAGGAAATAGATTAAATGATAAAGCAAAATCGATGCTAAGCAGAATAAAAAACGGACAAACAGTAATTATTTCTGATATTGAAGTAATAATTCCTTCAAATCCGAGTTATAAGCTTGGACAAACATCACCAATATCGATTACAGTAAATTAATTTTATTTCATCCATGAAAAATTTAATACTTTTTGTTATAGTTCTCCTATTAACAGGCTATTGCAATGTCGTAGGACAAACAAACTTACTAAATGCAAAAGTTCCCCAAGAAGTTGGTCAAAGATATGAGCAGGCTGAAGCAAATAACATTAAGCCTGTAGAATACGGTTATGTTGATGATAGAGATATTCTATGGGCCAAAACAATTTGGGAGGTAATTGATCTTGATGAAAGAATTAACTTTCCGTATTACTATCCATCTGTCAATAATGGATATTTATCTAGTGATCGTCAATCTTTGTTTAGAGTTCTAATGGATAATATTCAAGAGGGCAATATTACGGAAGTTTACGAAACAGATTATTTTAATGAAAAGCTTACGTATGACAATTTAAAAGTCAAATTGGAAGATAGAAAAATAACAGAGGAAGCTAGACAAAAAATTAATTCAGGCGTTATTACGGAAGAAGAGTTGACAGAAGACGACTACGATATTTATATAATCGATTCTTTTAAAGTTGTTCAATATTTTATTAAGGGGACATGGTATTTTAACAAACGTCTTGGTGAACTTAGATATCGATTACTTGGGATTGCACCTGGCGCACAAGACGTTTCTACACTCTCAGAAAGTTCTGATGACCCTGATATTCTACCCCTTTTTTGGGTATGGTTTCCAGATGCACGTGAAACTTTAAATAAGCATAGAGTATTTAATTCTAAAAACTCTTCAAAGTCTATCACATTTGATATGATGCTCAATTCAAGACGATTCAATTCTATTATTTACAAAGAAGAGAATGTTTACGAAGATCGCGAGGTCAAAGAATACATATATGAAGACGCTTTACGTCAGTTGATTGAATCTGATAGAATCAAATCTGTTATTCGTGACTTTGAACAAGATATGTGGAACAATTAAACCTTAATAAGTTAAATTAAAGCGCTATTGGAAACAATAGCGCTTTTTTTATGATATTTTTATAGAGATGAAACAAACAATTATTCTAGGTTTAGGTTTTAGAAGAAAAAAAGAATTGTTATTGGAAATAGCGATAGATCAATTTGAAACTTATTTTAGTAATCCATAATAAAACAGGATGTTTAATGCCCATAAAATTACAGTAAGATTTGGAGGAGAAACTCTTTTTGATGAAATCTGCTTTCGTTTAGCAAAAGGGGATCTTATAGGTTTAATAGGAAAAAATGGAGTTGGTAAATCAACATTGTTAAAGCTAATGACACTTGAGAATCAGCCTTCATCGGGGAGTTTTGCACTTGAAAAAAATTGTAAAATTGGTTATTTGCCTCAAGACATTGATTTTGAGAATGGCCGGTCAGTTTTAGAAGAGGCTTATCTAGCTTTTGATAATATCAAAAAAGTAGAGGCAAGACAGGAGGAAATTCACAAAATTATGGAGCAAACTCAAGACTTCGAGAGTCAATCTTACATCGACATATTGGAAGAGTTAAATGAATTAAACGATCACTTTGAAATGATTGGCGGTTACCAATATCAGTCACAAACAGAAAAAGTACTCTTGGGACTTGGTTTTACAATTAATGATTTAAATGCCTCAACAGATACTTTTTCTGGAGGATGGAGAATGCGAATTGAATTAGCAAAAATTCTCTTAAAAAAAAACGATATTCTTTTACTTGACGAACCAACTAATCACTTAGATATTGAATCTATCATATGGCTAGAGCAATTCCTTAAAAAATTTAAAGGAGCATTACTTATGGTCTCGCACGACAGAATGTTTCTCGATCAAGTAACAAACAGGACTATAGAAATTTTTAATCAACGCATTTTCGATTTTAAAAAACCATATTCAGATTACATGAAACTTCGTCAAGAGCTCATAGGACAACAGCAAGCAGCTCAAAAAAACCAAGAAAAATATATTCAACAAACAGAAAAACTTATTGAACGTTTTCGTGCTAAGGCATCAAAAGCAAGTATGGCTCAATCACTTATAAAAAAACTGGATAAGATTGATCGAATAGAGGTTGACCCTGAGGAGAATAAAAAAATAAAATTCGAATTTTCTATTTCACACCGACCTGGGAAAATAATTTTAGAAGCTCAAGACATATCAAAATCTTTCGAAGATAAAAATGTATTAAATTCTGTAAATATAAATATTGAAAGAGGAGAAAAGATCGCTTTTGTAGGACAGAATGGTCAAGGAAAGTCTACCCTTGCAAAAATATTAGTTGGCGAACTTGAAAGTGATGGAAAAGTGCGTTTGGGTCATAATGTTAAAATTGGCTATTTCGCTCAAAATCAATCAACTTATTTAAATGGTAAAAAAACAGTGCTTGAATCTGCAGAAGATTCTGCAACTCCAGAAAACAGAACTAAGGTTCGAGATCTATTAGGAGCATTTCTTTTCCCGGGAGATACTGTGGATAAAAAGGTTCATGTCCTTTCAGGCGGAGAGCGTAGTCGTTTAGCTCTATGTAAATTATTACTACAGCCTTTTAATGTTCTTGTTATGGATGAGCCAACAAATCATTTAGATATTACTTCTAAGAATGTACTGAAGGTAGCGCTTAAAAAGTTTAAAGGAACTTTAGTTTTAGTTTCACATGATAGAGATTTTGCACAAGGGCTGTGTGAAAAAGTAGTTTCATTTAAAGAGGGTAAAGTAAAAACTTTTTTAGGAGACATAAACTCATATCTAGAAGATCAAAAAATGTCTTCTTTAAAGGAATTGGAAAAAAAGAGTAAAGCCCAACAAAAAAATGTGACAAAAGAAAAGGAAAACTCTTATCAAAAGCAAAAAGAAATAAGAGGGAATAAACAAAAAATAAATAAACTAGAGCGACAAATTTCAAATTTGGAAAGTCAAATAAATAAAATAGATTTCGATCTTGAAGTAGATTATGAAACTACAATTAGACAACCTAATTTTTTTGATATCTACCAAGCTAAAAAAAAGGATTTAGAAAATTTGATGGAAAGATGGGAAAAACTCCAGATCTTTTTGGATTAAAATTAATTTAACTTTTTACAAGCTCTTTTACACTTTGTAAATAGCGTTCTGCGTCAAGTGCAGCCATACAGCCTGTTCCAGCAGCCGTAACTGCCTGACGATATTCCTTGTCTTGTACATCCCCAGAAGCAAAAACCCCAGGAAGGTTTGTTTGTGTCGTTTTTCCTTTTGTGATTAGGTATCCTCCATCATCCATTTCTAATTGCTCTTTGAAGATATCAGTGTTAGGCTTATGGCCAATTGCAATAAATAATCCAGTTATGGAAATTTCTTCTGTAAATCCAGATTTATTATTTTTCATACGGAGTCCTTCAACAACTTGCTCTCCGAGGACTTCATCAATTTCAGTATTGTATCTGAGATCAATATTTTTTGTTTTGGTTACACGATGTTGCATAGCTTTAGATGCACGCATCTTGTCTTTTCTTACTAGCATAGTTACTTTTGAGCAAATTTTAGCAAGGTAGGTTGCTTCCTCAGCAGCAGTATCACCCCCTCCAACTATTGCAACATGTTGCCCTTTGTAAAAAAACCCATCACAAATAGCACAAGCTGAAACTCCACCACCTCGCAAGCGTTGCTCACTCGGTAAACCTAGATATTTTGCTGTAGCACCCGTACTAATAATGATGCTCAATGCTTGCAATTCGGATCCATCTTCCGTAAACGCTTTATGAACTCCTCCAGATTCAGATGAAAATTCCACTTTATTAATAAAACCTACTCTAACATCAGTTCCAAACCGTTCGGCTTGTTGCTGCAAATCAATCATCATAGTTGGCCCGTCAATACCTTCGGGATATCCTGGAAAATTATCTACTTCAGTTGTAGTTGTAAGTTGGCCACCAGGCTCCATTCCTGTATAAAGCACAGGATCTAAGTCTGCACGAGCAGCATAAATTGCAGCAGTGTAACCCGCTGGGCCACTTCCAATAATTAAAGTTTTGAGTATTTTCATCTTCTACTATTTTATTCAAATGTAAACCATATCTTTTAGTTGTATCTTCGTTTTATATTGGATTTATCAATAATTTATCAATGTTGTTTATTAAAACTTTTTTTCCTCTTTTCCTATTTTTCACAATTTCTTGTTCTAATGATAAAAAGATTTCTTCAAATGATATTATAGAAAAATCTATATCAGTTTATGGCTGGGATCAAAAAGCATATTCAATTGTATTTGATTTTAGAGAGCATCAATACAAATTGATTAGAAAACCATTGTTTTATTCTTATCAACGCTCAAAAGTTAAAAATGGTAAATCTGTTTTAGACGTTATGACTTCAAAAAACCAATTACAACGTTACCAAGATAACATTCCAATTAAGCTTAAAGACAGTATTAAAAATTTATATTCTAACTCATTGAATTCAGTAATGTATTTTTTTCAACTCCCTGGTCCACTGAAAGATAATGCGGTAGTTTCTGAATTTATAGGTACAACTAAAATTCTAGATAAAAATTATTGGACTTTACGAGTTGGTTTTAAGAAATTTGAGGGAGGAAAAGATTTTCAAGATGAATACCGTTATTGGATAGATCAAGATAATTACCAAATTACTTTCTTTGCATATAATTATTTAACTGATGGAGGTGGAGTTCGTTTCAGAGAAGCAAAAAATATTAGAAAAATAAATGGATTTTTGTTTCAAGATTATAATAATTATAAGCCGAAAAATAAAGCCACTGAGCTAGATAGTCTTCCAAAACTATATGAAAAAGACTCTCTTTTATTAGTATCTGAAATCAAAAATAAAAATATTAAGGTTGAAATTCTTTAAAAGTTGTTTTTATAATATTATTCATAACAAAACATAATTTTCTAATAATTTTGTTACTTGGAATTCAGCTTTTTAACTATAAAAGATTTGGAATCATTAGTACTCTCAAAGACCCTATCATTAGGAATTAGTTTTTCAAGAATTCCTATCTTTTTCATTAATAGCTTTGGTTGTGATTGTATTCCTGCTAAAAGAACAGTAATATTTTCTTTATTTAAATCTAAAATAACATCTTCAAGAGCAAACAGCCCAGATTGATCAATATAGGGTACATTTTTCATGTCTATTATTATAATACTAGCTGTTTTTGGAATTTGATTTGCAATGCTCACAAATTCGGAAGTGAAACCAAAAAATAGGGGTCCATCAAGATGTTTTATATATACATTTTCACTTGATTGTTTTTTACCACCTTCTTTTTCAGAAAAAGGTGCAATTTTCGAATTTTCTTTTGATAGGTCACCCATTTTTTTCATAAAGAATAGACATGCGAGGAGTAAGCCAATTCCAACTGCATAAACTAAATTCCAAAAAACTGATAGTAAAAGCACAACAGACATAATCACTATCTCAGTAATTGGGACTTTGGAAAGAACATTTAACCCTTTGTAATCCATTACTCCTATTCCTACAGTGACTAAAATTCCTGCTAAAACTGCAGCTGGTATTTTAGAAGCCAATGGACTTAGAACTAAAAGTATAAGTAGCAAAACCATCCCAGCAATCATACCCGATAACTTGGTTTTCCCACCAGATTGAATATTTACTACTGTACGAATTGTTGCTCCAGCTCCTGGAAGACCTCCAAAGATCGCGCCTATTGAGTTACCAATCCCTTGACCAATTAATTCCTTATTAGGAAGATGCCTAGTTTTAGTTAGGTTATCTGCAACGACAGAAGTTAGCAAAGAGTCAATTGCACCTAAAAGAGAAAGGGTTAGTGCTGTAAATATATATGGAAAAATCCCTAGAAAATCAAAATCCGTAAATAGACTCCATTGAATTTTTGGAAATCCATTAGGAATTTGTTGAATAGAAATATAATCAATATCAAATCCAATCGCGACACCAGAGACTACAATAAGGGCTACCAAAGTACTTGGTACCGCGGTAGTGATTCTTTTAAATCCATATATTATAAAAATTGTTGCAAATGCCAAAACAACCTCAATCCAATTTATAAAACCAATAGCTCTTGGAATAGCTTTGATTGTTCCTATAACGCCTGAAGAGTTATTTTTTGCTAAATTTTCGGCTTCTTCTCTTATTTCAGATTCATTGATTTTATTTGCCCTTTCGATCGCTTGTTCAAAATCTTCAATTATAAGAGTACCATCTTTTGTTTCGTCATCTAAAATTTTTTGTACGAGACTTTGCTCAGCCGCAGGTCTGTATGACTCTACAAGAGCATCATCTTTTTTAGCATCGTAACCAATTAATGGTAAAATTTGAGTTATTAAAATTATGACCCCTATAGCAGTCATAAAACCTGATACTACTGGATAAGGGATGTACTTAATATATTTTCCGAGTCCTAAAATTCCAAGACCGATTTGAAAAATACCACTTAAAAGAAAAACTGCTAATATATAAGGTAATGCTTTTTCAACAGAACCATTATGAACTCCAATTATAGTTGCTATAACAACCATACTTACTGCTGTCATTGGTGCAGTTGGACCTGAAATTTGAGTTGCTGTACCACCAAATAAAGCCGCGAAAAAACTTAAAAAAATTGCACCATAAAGTCCTGCACTTGGTCCAAGGCCTGAGCTTACACCAAATGCCAATGCAAGTGGTAATGCAACGATTCCAGCGGTTAACCCTCCTAAAACGTCTCCTTTAATATTTTTAAACATTTTTAAATCTCAAAAAATTTTTTTATTTAATTTCCAAAAATTAAAATTAATAAAACAAAATATTAATAGACTAATATTTTTTAAAAAATAGATTTGATATAGACCAAAAAAATTAAAAAATTAAACTTGTGTTATAAAGAAAGCGTAAATTTGAATTTGCAAAAAAATTTAATGATGGTAGTAGATCAAGCAAAAGTTAATCTTCTTGACTATAAAGCACCTGGAAGCTTTGAGGAGACCAGATATGAAAAATTACACAACGTAATTTTAGATAGTTCAGCAAAAGGTTCTATTGCAATAGCGCATTTTATCGCAGATTTGATTATACAGAAGCAGAAAAAAAAACAGAATTGTATTTTAGGCCTTGCCACTGGTTCAAGTCCGTTGAGTGTTTATAAAGAACTTGTTCGTCTTCATAAAGAAGAAGGGTTGAGTTTCAAAAATGTAATTTCTTTCAATCTTGACGAATATTACCCTATAGATAGAAATAATATTGAAAGTTACTTCAATTTTATGCATCAAAATTTATTCAATTTAGTAGATATCAAACCAAAAAATATTAACATTCCAAATGGAGAGGTAAATCCTGATAAATTGAGAGCTTCATGTATTTTATATGAAAAGAAAATAAAGAAATTAGGTGGAATTGATTTACAAATATTAGGGATTGGCAGAACAGGGCATATTGGATTTAACGAACCTGGATCACATTTAAATTCTCAAACTAGGACAATAACTCTTGATTATTTGACTCGATTTGATGCAAGATCTGCATTTCGAGGTATTGAGAATGTTCCTCGTAAAGCCATTACAATGGGAATTAAATCCATTCTTAATGCTAAGAAAATTATTTTAATGGCGTGGGGGACAAGTAAAGCTGATATCATTCAAAAAGCAATAGAAGGGAATGTTTCTGATAAAATACCTACAACGTACTTGCAGTATCATAAAAATACAACCTTAGTTCTTGACGAGGAGGCAGCGTCTGAGCTGACAAGAATCAAATCCCCATGGCTAGTTAGTAGTTGTAAATGGAATATTGCGAATCGATCAAAGGCAATTGTTTGGCTTTGTAAAAAAACAAAAAAATCAATCTTAAAATTAACCGATGAAGATTATAATCAAAACGGTATGTCCGATTTACTAGCACTTCATGGGCCTTCATATGATTTAAATATTGAGATGTTTAATCGTATGCAACATTCAATTTCTGGCTGGCCAGGTGGAAAGCCAAACTCAGATGATACTAATAGACCAGAACGTAAATTCCCAGAAAAAAAGCGAATCATAATTTTTAGTCCCCATCCAGATGACGATGTAATCTCAATGGGTGGAACTTTTGATCGTTTAGTCTCGCAAGGACACGAGGTTCATATAGCCTATCAGACGTCAGGGAATATAGCTGTCTCGGATCAAGATGCTTTAAAGTATTTAGAAGTGACTTCCGATTTGATGGGTGATGACCTAAAGCATGTTACGAATAAATTAAAAAAATCATTAAAAAGTTTAAATTCTCAAAAACCTGCGCCTAGAGATGTTTGCAATTTAAAAGGCAGCATTAGAAAGCGTGAGTCACTTGCATCTGCAAGATATCTGGGAATTTCAGATGGACAAGTTCATTTCATGAACCTCCCATTTTACGAAACTGGAACAATTGCCAAAAACCCAATTTCAGATAAGGATATAAGTCAAACAGTATCCCTAATCGAATCGATCAAGCCACACCAAATTTATGCAGCAGGTGATTTGGCTGACCCACATGGAACCCATGAGGTGTGTTTGGACATTATAATTAAGTCTTTAAAGAAACTCAAACCCAAAGCTTTTATGAAAGATTGCTGGGTCTGGCTATATCGAGGAGCTTGGCATGAATGGGATATTCATGAAATTGAAATGGCAGTTCCAATGAGCCCCGACCAAGTTTTAAGAAAAAGAAAAGCAATATTTTATCATCAGACTCAAAAAGATGGTGTTATGTTTCAAGGGAATGATCATCGTGAATTTTGGATTCGAGCTGAAGAACGTAATGCTCATACTGCTATGGAATATAGAACTTTGGGATTAGCAGATTATGCTGCCATGGAAGCATTTAAAAGATATTTCTATTAATTTCTTAAAGTTTATTGAGTATTTGGAATTTAAATTCTAATTCACGAATTCTTATATAAAAAACCCTTATTTCACTATGTTTTATTCGTACTTTAGGTATAAATATATACCTATGAGATTAGTATTAGCAAAAATTTACAAACTCCCTCTTTTTCTTGCTTTTTTTCAATTAACATTAATTAGTGCCCAAAAAAATTTTTCAAAAAGGCAAATTCAAAAACTAAAAGCAGAAACAATTGAGTTGGTTCAATCAAAACATAAAATGACACAAGTCATGATAGATAAAGTATTCAGCTTTGCTGAATTAGGTCATCAAGAGTATGAAACTTCGAAGTACCTGTCAGGTATTTTAGAATCTGCAGGCTTTGAAATTGAATATGGAATTTCTGGGATACCAACAGCATGGATGGCAAAGTGGAACTATGGTAAAGGACCTGTAATTGCTCTTGGTAGTGATGTAGATTGTATTCCAAAGGCCTCTCAATATCCAGGAATAGCTTATCACAAGCCAATGGTTGATGGAGCCCCAGGCCACGGGGAAGGCCATAATTCTGGACTTCCTGTTATTATTACTTCTGCTTTAGCAATTCAACAACAAATGAAAGAAAATAATTTAGGTGGAACTCTTGTTATTTGGCCTGGAATTGCTGAAGAGCAATTAGCATCAAAAGCTTGGTATGTTAGGGATGGCTATTTTGATAATATTGACATGTGTATTTTCACACACGTGGGAAGCAACTTAGATGTATCATATGGGTCTTCAACAGGAACAGGACTAGTATCTGTCGAATATACTTTTTTTGGAGAAGCAGCTCATTCTGCTGGTGCTCCGTGGCGTGGGAAAAGTGCACTTGATGCTGCAGAGTTAATGAATATAGGATGGAATTATAAGCGAGAGCACTTACATCCCTTAAGGAGATCCCATTCCATCTTTACTGATGCTGGAGACCAACCCAATGTAGTGCCATCAAAGGCATCAATTTGGTTTTTCTTAAGAGATATAACATCAGAAGGTATTATAGATATGTATAATGATGCAGATAATATTTCCAAAGGTGCAGCTCTTATGACTGATACAAAAGTAACTTCTAGAATAATTGGTGCTGCTTCACCTAGACATTACAACAAAGTGATTGCTGAAGTTATGTATGAAAATATCAAAGCCGTAGGGTTACCAAAATGGACAAATGAAGATCAAATACTTGCAAAGGCAGTGCAAAAAGAAGTAAATTCTGAAAATATAAATGGTCTAGCTACTGTAATTTCAGAACTTGGCAAACCAAGTGACGAGCCTAAAAGCGGTGGATCGGACGATATCGGTGATATTTCATGGACAATTCCTACCGTTACTTTAAGATTTCCCTCAAATATTCCTGGACTTCAAGGGCATCATTGGTCAAACGCAATAACAATGGCAACTCCAATTGCTCATAAAGGAGGAATTGCAGGTGCAAAAGTTGTGGCAGCTACTGTCATTGATTTTTTAACTAAACCGTTATTTTTAGAAAAAGCAAAGGATTATTTTGAAAATATTCAAAAAAAGAATGGGAAGTATACAAAATTTATTCCTGATAACGCTGCTCCACCAATTTATTTAAATAAAGAAATACAGGATGAATTCAGAGATAAGCTTGAAAAGTTTTATTATGATGAAACAAAATATGATACTTATTTGGAACAGTTAGGAGTAAAGTATCCAACACTTAAGTAGATATTTTATGAAACCTTTTCTACCAATAATTTTCATATTTTTTCTAAATTCTAATCTTTTTTCACAACAAAAAATAAATAAGCAGGATTCTCTAGCAGTTTTAGATATACTTTACAAACAACAAGATGACTGGAATAAAGGTGACATAGATGCCTTTATGGAAGGTTATTTGAAGTCTAACCATTTAATATTTTCAGGTTCAAATGGACCAATTTATGGATGGGAGGCAACACGCGAACGTTATTTAAAAACTTATTCCAATCGAGAAAAAATGGGTATATTAAAGTTTGATATTTTAAATATCATTGGTTTAAGTCAAACAGTCATTCAATTGCAGGGAAAATATAATTTAACTAGAACGATCGGAGATGCTTATGGTTATTTTACTCTAAACTGGATAAAAGTTAAAAATCAATGGTATATTATTTCAGATCATACCTCATCTTCTCAAAATAATTAAGAAAAAATAGAATTTTCAATTAAAGATTTTTATAAATAAGGATTAGTTTTATTCTTGAAGGGTATAATCTAAAAGTTGGGGGCGGATATTAAGTTTATATAATCCTCTTTGGTTTCTCGAAGGGTAAACCCTATTTGTCAATAAAATCACAAAACAATTATTTTCAGGATCTACCCATATCATTGTTCCGGTATAACCTGTGTGTCCAAACGTAGTCGGACTCACCAAAATTGATGGGTATCGATTTTCATCCTTTAAATCTAATGTAGGTTTATCGAATATTAACCCCCTTGGATTTAACCCGTCTGGATAGGCTCTTTGAGTAAAAAGTTCAATTGTTTCAGGTTTTAAAAATTCTATTCCATGATAACTTCCCTTTTGGAGTAACATTTTAAGTATTGGGGCAATAGAATTTGCATTAGCAAAAAGCCCTGCATTTCCTGAAACTCCACCCATCAATGAAGCAGCCTCATCATGAACCCAGCCATGCACAAGTTGTTTTCTAAAAACACTATCTTGTTCTGTAGGTATAATTTCATTTTTTTTAAAGCTTAATACTGGCAAAAATGTGATCCGGTCTAATTTCATAGGATCATAAAAATGGTTTTTTAAAAAATCATAAAAAGATAAGTCACTGATTTCTTCAACTAAACGTGGAATAAAAAAGTAAAACATACCAGAGTATTCTACTTCTCCAAAAGCGTTGAGCTTTGATTTCCTAATTCGTAAGAATATCTTTTTTTGGTAACGTTTGTGAACAAATAATGAGTCGTTTACCATATATGGAAAACGCTTACTTTTATGCATTGATAAAGTATTCCTCTTAAATCCACCTTTATTATTAAAAACTAAATTTTGATGCGAAATATACGGTATCCAGCCCGCACTATGACTTAAAATTTGTTTAAAGCTATGTTTCTTCTTATTGCCTCTTTTTAGAAATGGGATCCATTTTGAAACTGGGTCTTCTAATTTTAAATCATAAATTTCGTAAAGTTTCATTAGGGCAAGACTACTTGCTAATACTTTAGTTAAAGAGGCTAAATCATACAAGTCATCCATTGAAACAGGAATAAGGGAGTCATATGTATGATAACCATAAGCCTTATGTATTTTAATAGAGTCATTTTTAAAAATTAGTACCTGTGCACCAGGGAAGGCTTTTTTTTGAATACCATAATTAATCAAAGAATCAACTTTTGAAGTAAATTCTAAATTTTGAGTATAATTTATTTTTTGCGATGATACTCGATTAGAATAGAGCATCAAGATCAAAAAAATAGCAAAAAGGGCTGCCCTCATAAACGTGGTTTATATTTGAATAAAACAATATAACAATAAAGATTTCGTTTTTTTAGAAAATGAATTAATACCTTTTTAAATTTGGAACAGCTATTTAATATAAAGCTAAGCATGAACTTTAAGGTAATACTATTTTTTAGCTTTCTACTTTTCGCATTAACATCTTCTATTTATGCCCAAGAGGAGGAAGAACTTGCTGAGGAAGAAATTCCTTTTGATGCGGTTATTCAATCTGAAATGGGAGGTAAAAGGATGAAGTTTTACGGTAATACTCGCTTTAATTTTAATCAAGCGTATTTTTCAAATTGGATTTCTGGAGGTGAAAGCGCACTTACCTTTCTATATGGTCTAGATTATAATTTTAATTATTCGGATAGAAATGGATTCGTTTGGGATTCAAATTTACTTTTATCCATTGGCACAACTTATATTTCAGGCTCTAAATTTTTAAAAAAGGCAGATGATCGATTTGAAATTGGATCTTTAGTTGGAAAGCAAATAAATCAATATTGGAGTTATTCAAGCCTATTAAATATAAAAACCCAGTTACTTCCTGGATATAGATTCTACAATGAAAATGATGTTGAAATGCGTGAAAAAATTTCCCAGTTTTTATCTCCGATGATTCTTCAAGTAGGTTTAGGGTGGTATTATAAAAAAACTAATGATTTTAGATTAAACCTTTCACCTGTCACAGGACGAGCAATTATAGTCTCAAAAAAATATACTGAAAATTTAGTCGAAGGGGCAACATACTTTGGTGTAGATGCACAAAAAAGGAGTAAGTTATTTTTTGGAGCATTAATTTCTGGTTTTTACAAAAGGGAAATAATGAAGAATATCATTTGGGAGAATAATTTCAGCTTTTATATAAATTATATTGAAAATATTCAGAATGTAGATTTTGATTGGAATGCGAATATTCGATTTAAAGTAAACAATAAAGTATCCGGTAATTTCACCCTTCATCTCTTATACGATGATGATTTATTGAGTGATTTACAAGTCCGAGAGCTTTTAGGTTTAGGTATTAATATCGACCTATAGTTTCTACTTCCCTAGAGCTTTTTTTAGAAACCAATCATAGTTATAAAAAGTAACAAAAACATTATATACAGTGCCTTGTCCACGAGGATCTACTTCAACGACTACAGTTTTTTCAGGGTCAACAAAACGAATACAAGGTAAATTTTTTTTCACTAGATCAGGATTAGACCAATTTTCTTGAGCATAAACTGTTTTAAAATTTTTTGATTCGAAATATACACGACTTTTTTTCATATAAGCTCCAGCCTGCTCAAGATTTAAGTTTTTTTTACTCCCTAAATTCATACTAACAAGTTTATCATCTCTTCCAACTAAAGATTTTTTCCTTACTGCGTATATTGTACCCTGTCCAAAAGAAAGATTTCTCAATATTTTAGAATCTTTATTTAAAATTAATTTTGCTTCATCCATTGGCATCTGAAAAACAAATGACTTAAAAAGATTTTGTGCGAATAATATAGAATTAAAACTTAGACTTAAAAAGAACATTAAAAAGTATAAAATTCTCATTGAATTTAAAGATGGTTATACACAAAGATATAAAGTATAAAATATATAGAATGCCATCATAATTATATTAATTATTCTTAAAGATAATGGTTAACTTTCTTTTTTTGATAGATTAAAAGCAAATGAAAAAAGAGCATGTTCTAATTACAGGGGCCTCTTCAGGAATTGGACTTGAAATAGCAAAAATATTTGCTGGAAAAGGATTCTCCTTGGTTTTGGTTGCCAGAAGAGAAAGAAAATTAAAAAAAGTTTCTCAGTCTTTAACTTCTGAATATGGGGTAAATGTTGATTATCTTTCTGCAGATCTAGAAATGCCTAGCACCCCCAATGAAATCTACGGTTTTTGTCATAGTAAAGAGTATTTCGTTAGTATATTGGTAAACAATGCGGGCTATGCTCTTCCAGATGCTTTTCACAATACCCCAATGGAGGCTGAAGAAAAGTTTTTACGTGTTTTAGGTATATCAGTAATAGCTTTGAGTAAATTGTTTTTAAAAGATATGATTAAAGCTAAAAGAGGTAAGATAATGATGATTTCTTCGGTAGCTGCATTTACACCCCCTTCATCTATTCAGACACTTTATGGTCCAATAAAAACATTTATTAATAGATTTAGTGAGGGTTTAAATTTAAGTTATAATTCTTATGGAATTACTTCAACATCAGTTTGTCCAGGCTATACAATTACTAATTTCCACACTGCTAGTGGTGTACAAGCAGAAATGGACAGAGTACCTTCTTTTATGAAAAAAGAAGCTTATCGCATTGCAGAAGAAGCGGTAGAAGCTACTTTAAGAGGGGACAAAGAGTGTGTCCCAACTAAAACTTATAAGGTTATTGTTTTTTTATTAAAATTATTACCACACTGGTTGTTCCCACTATTTAGTAAACGACTCGCACCTGGGCGATATGATAAAAAATAATCTATTTAATACCAGAGATAACTAACGTTCCAGACCAATTTTTAAGTCTTCCGACCTGCCAAGACTTTATAGAACGAAAACCAGCAGTATTAAAAAAACTAATCCATTCCTTTTCGCTAAAAAGTTTCATATTTGAAATCCCACAACTTTCCGACCAATTATGAGAAACTTTATTCTCAAAATAAAAATCAACCCCTAAAAGAAGCCTCCCTTTTTTCTTCAACCACGAATCAAAAATTTTTTGAATCATTTTTTCTGGATTTTCTAAGTAATAAAACACTTCCATAGAATGAACAATATCAACTTTTTTTTTGGGTATCCATGACATTAAATCAGCACAAATATAATACCCAGATGGATCTAATTTCATTGCCTTTTGAATCATTTTTTTAGAACCATCTACACCAATTGCTTGTTTACATAAAGGTTTTCTTGCAACAGATTTTACTACCCAACCATTACCGCACCCTGCATCAATAAATGTATATGGACCCTTTTTGTCTAATGCACATACTAGCATTTGTTCAACAGATGATTTGTGATTCTTTTCCATCCCAAAATCCTTGTCTAAATCTGCCCATTCATCAAAAACATCAATTGGATTTCGTTTCATATTTTGATTATTTAATACGAATCTAAAAAAAAGAAATTCCCCAGTATGTTAAAGCTGCCCAAACTATATACCTAATGGCCTTACCAAATAACATCCAAATACTAACTCTTAGAAAAGAAATTTTAAAAAACCCCAAGCCAACCGCAAATAAGTCGCCTATAATTGGCATCCAACAAAAAAAGGCTAGAAAGCTACCTAATCGATTTATTTTTATCTTAATCTTTTCAATTTTCTTTTTTTTAACACCCAAATATCGATCTAAAAACTCCCATTTTCCTAAATAACCTAATCCGTAATTTGTAATACCACCTAACCAATTGCCTATTGTAGCAACTAAAAGTGATGCATTTAAGGAGTAATTATTTATTAGAAGAACACTTAATACAATTTCAGAATTCATAGGTAGAATTGTAGCTGAAAGAAAACTTGCTATAAAAAGCCCCAATAAACCTAATTCTGCAAATGATTCCACTTCAATTCAAAAATTATTTTAAGTTAATGATAAAGACTTACTAAACAACTATTAAATAATTTATTAATAATAGAGACATTTTAAATATATTTATCTATTGATTTTTAAATTGATATAGATGAAATCAACCATAAACTTTTTCTTTTTATTAATAAATCTATTTGCTGTATTTAACCTTTTAGGACAAAAAGTAGTTGTCTCTGAATCCAAAAGGTTAGGAAATTTTGATATTAAAAACTACTCAAATAAATTTCTTCAGCGACCTGAATCTGTTTGGTCAGTTATACGATCAAATAGCTCTAAAAAAGTCTACTTTGGAACATATGGGGGAATATTAGAGTATGATGGTAAAAATGTAAATACCATATTGGTGGAAGGGGAAATTGAAGACGAAATTTCCACTTCTTTTACCAGGACACTAGTCGAAGATTCAGAAGACAATATCTATGCAGCTGGTAGAGGTTTTTTTGGAAAAATTGTTAATGGAGCATATGGTAGCTCAGAATATTTATCCCTTATGGAGAAAATTCCAGATTCGATAAATCCGTACAACCAGGTTTTTTGGGGAGGAGTAAATAAGGATAATAACATTTACCTGTATACTAGAGATTTAATTTTTAGATATGACGGGAATAGTTTTGATAAAGTATGGAAATTGTCTGAAAGAGAAGAAGGTGTAGATACATTTGGTACCATTCAAACTCTAATAAAAGTTGATGATAGAATTTTTGTAAGAGTATGGGGTATTGGTCTTTTTGAACTTAAAAATGATGACTTTAAGTTTGTAGAAAAATCAGAAATATATTCAACTAATAGGATTGAATCTATGGCTTCTTTGAACCAGAATGAAATTGCAATATTCAGTAGTAAGTTAGGCGTTTTAATATATAACGGAAGCGAATTTACAACCTCAAAAAATAAAATTCTTAATAATTGGGTTAAAGAAAAATTAATCTATAATACATCTGAAACAAAAAAATTATATGATGGAAGAATACCCCTCATTTCCTTCGAAGGGGGTATTATGATTGTAGACGATAAATTAAAAATAGTTGATTTAATTGATTTAAATGACGGATTACCTTCTAATACAATTACTTCAATCCATATAGATATTAATGACGATTTGTATACTACGAGCTTACTTTCTGCATCAAAAATTAGATTAAGTAATTCTATTACAAGTTTTGGTGAATCAAATGGAATTAAAGGGTTAGTTCAGAGCATTAAAAAAATAGAGGGTGAAATTTATTTTAGTACTACTGAAGATGTTTTTAAAATTGAAAGTACTAATTCCCCTATGTATAACAGTAATATTAAAGACTTAGAATTTAATGATATTCCTAAAAATTTCATACAAATAGGAGACGATATTTTATCTGTAAATAATTTAAATACCCTTTTATTAAAAGGGAAAAGTAAAATTCTTTTCTCTAATGATCGTCAGCTAGAATCGCCAATTAAAAGCATGCTGTCTAGTGATATGGTTATCATGTCACATCCAATTGATGGAGTAGTATTTTTTAAAATTTCGAAATCAGGATCTGCAAGAAAAATTACAACTAAAAAAATATTTGATAAAGTTGGTGTTTTAGGAATAAAAGAAATCTCTAAGGGAGTTCTTTTTATTGAAGCCATTAACGGGGAAGGATCATTTATTGGAAAGTATAATAAATATGGTAATATATCTTTTACAAGGCTACTAACCCCAAATAATGATACCTTATTTTCTAATGAAAATTATTCAAAAGATCAATTATTTAATTCTAATATAAGTAGCGATGATGCAGAAATATTAGAATTAAATATTTTAGAAACTGGCGCAGGAATCTTCATTTTTGATCAAAATCTAGATCTTTACAGCTTTTCAAATGAATTTAAACTTATATATACAGGACAAAACTTACTTCCTATTTTCGAAAAAAACTTGTTAAATTTTGGTCCTATTTCAAGATTTGCAAATATAACAGGAAGGCAAAAATTTACAACTGTCAATGAAAGGACAAAGAATAATTGGTTTTTAACTTCAAGTGGTTTAATAGAAGTTAAATTTAATAAAGATGGAGAATTTAACATTGAATCTGAATACCCATTTGGAATTATTGATGCAAATGAACTCTCAGGAGCAATTTTGGCAGATAGTCAAGGAGATGAAAATATTTTATGGCTTGGATCAAAAGACTCTAAAGTTATTAGCTATTTACCTGATCAGTATTCTAAAGAAAATAAGATTGATGTGCTCCCTATTATTGATGAAATAACTTTAGATGAAGAATATGCATTATTGAGTGACACCGACTACTCCTATGATAATTCAAGAAACCTTAAAATAAAATTCAGTTTCCCATCATTTGATAAGGTTGAAGAAAACCTTTTTAGATATAGACTTATTGGTTTAAATGAAAATTGGAGCGATTGGGGTAAAACAATGGAAGGAGTATTTACAAACCTCTTTGAAGGAGATTATACTTTTGAAGTTCAAGCATTAGATGCAAACTTTAATGAAAGTAAGATTATAACTTATCCTTTTTCAATTAGCCCCCCTTGGTATAGGTCCTTCATTGCATACTTTTTATATGTAACCATAATAGCATTTTTTGTTTGGTTATTTGGGAAATTACAAGCTAAACGTTCTTTAAGTAAAGCTGAGAATGAGAGAAGAGAAAAGGACCTGGAAGAAGCGAAACAAATTCAAGAAAGCATGCTTCCAAAGACCTTTCCTCAAATTGAGGGACTAAGTATAACTGCAGGTCTTATTACTTCAACTGAAGTCGGTGGAGATTATTATGATTTTTTTGAGAGTAATGATAAAAATAATAGTATACATGTAATTTGTGGCGATGCTACAGGACACGGAACAGCGGCTGGAATGATGGTATCAATAATAAAATCAGCATTAAATGGGCTACCAGCCCTACCTGTTAATGAGATATTAGAGCGATTAAATAATATTGTAAAAAAAATAAACCTAGGAAGATTAAGAATGAGCTTAAACGTGGCGAAAATCACTAAAAATGAAATTGAAATAAGTGCTGCTGCAATGCCACCAACATATTTATTTAATTCTAAATCAAATAAATGTGAAGAAATTATGATTGAAGGACTACCACTAGGAGGACTGAAAAATGAAAATTTTTCAATGCTCAAGAAATCTTTTCAAAAAGGAGATGTTCTTGTCATGTTGTCTGACGGACTCCCTGAAGCATCAAATGAAAATAAAGAGATGTATGATTATGATAGAATAGTAGATTTAATTATAAAAAATCATAAAAAGGAACCAGAAGAGATCAAAACAGAATTCTTTAGCAGCCTTGATTTATGGCTTAATGGTGGTATTCCTGATGATGATGTAACTCTTGTAATTATTAAAAAAGTTGGTTAAGTAAATTATTATCTATTATGGCTCTTAATTTGTAGAGTAAGCTGAGAAAACATTATTTGAAGGTGGCCTAAAATCCACCTTTCCCGTTTTTTTATTTTGGTTAGGCTTTTTCTGTTGCTTTCCTATTTTAGGAGTTTCTTTTTTTGAGGCGCCATATCCACTATATTTATCATTTTTTTCTAAAGAAGATTTAAGATTTTCAGTATTTGCAATTGAATTTTTATAGCTATTTATTCTTGACTCTTTATTGAAAAGAGATGAATTTTTCTGCTTAATTTTTTTAAAAGCTTCAACTTTTTTCGATTCACTTAAATTTTTGTCCTCTGACCCACAGTTAACAAACATTAATTGAAGTACAATTGATAAGATATATACTTTAAATTTCATCAAAAAAGATTATTTAATTCTTTCATAAACTACACCTCTGG